>JANOXY010000763.1:0-1608 GCA_031418675.1 Pseudomonadota bacterium | reverse complement strand
TGGTAGGGGGCGCGTCCGCTGGCTTGGGGGTCGGCCTCGATGCCCTCACTGCCCACTTGTTCAGCCAGCGCCTCGGTGCTCGGGAGCTTGCAACGCTGGCGACGACCGCACGGTATCTGCTAATCCACGGCCTACTGTTGTTGCTGCTTGCAACGTGGCTGCGCACCGAACCCACCTCGCGCTTGCTCAAAGGGGCGACGATCTTGGCCGCTACTGGAATCGTTCTGTTTTGTGGCGGTCTGACCGCCAGCGTCATCAGCGGGTTACCCGCTTTGGGCGCTGCGGCGCCGTGCGGCGGATTGGCCTTGATCGCGGCCTGGCTGGCATGCGCGATCCATGGCCTGACCCGTGGTGCTCGCAATCAGACGACAATTAAGTGACGAAACGAACTAAGTGACGAAGCGAATGAACTGCAGGAATCGAACCACCATCACCACCACCGTGCTCGCGTTATGCCTCGGCAGCGCAGCACAATTGCTCCAGGCCGCAACACCGGTATACCTGATCACCCCGGAATCACCGGATCTCATCGGTGAGCTGGGGCAGACCACCACCGTTTACGAAGACACCATTTCCGACCTGGCGCGAAATTTCGACCAGGGTTACCGAGAAATGCGACTGGCCAATCCCAAGGTGGACTCCTGGCTACCGGGCAACGGGACGGAAGTGCTGGTGCCGTCGATGTACGTCATTCCAAAAGCGCCTCGCGATGGCATCATTATTAACACCGCAGAAATGCGCCTGTACTATTTCAATGGCAAGGATGCCAGCGGCGCTAAACGCCTTATGACTTTCCCCATCAGTATTGGCCGTGAGCAATGGGTGACACCCAAAGGACGCACAACGGTGGTCGGCAAGGTCAAGAACCCGGCCTGGCATCCGCCGAAATCGATCCGCAAAGAGCATGCCGAGGAAGGCGACATTCTGCCGCTGGTCGTGCCGGCCGGCCCGGACAACCCCCTCGGTACCCATGCCCTCATGCTCGGTATTGACGGCTATCTGATCCATGGTACTGACAAGCCGTTTGGTATCGGCATGCGCGTCACCCACGGCTGCATCCGGATGTATCCGGAGGACATCGTGACAATGTTCAATGCAACGCGGGTCGGTACACCCGTGCACATCGTAAACCAGCCCCTGAAGGTTGGAATCGCGGGTGGCAACATCTATCTGGAGGTACATCCTCACCTCGAGGAGGAGCAGGAAGCAGCAAACGAGGTGTTGTTCTCCGCTGCCGTGAAACTGATTCTTGAGCGGGTCAAAGGCAATGACGCAGCTTTAGTCTGGTCGGATATCAAGAATGCGCTGCAGAGCCCGACCGGCATGCCCCACGTGGTGGGCACGGTGCAGCGCAAATCGATCAGCGAAGCTTCATCGGCCGGCGTCCGCCGTCAAGTCGCGCGCAACTGAGTAGGGCTAGGCCTTGGGTGTGCGCCGGTTTGGGGCACAGCCAGTGGGGCGCGGCGGCATGTGGCGGAAATTCGTGGCGTTTGCTCGCTCGCCGTCGCAAATAGCCCGGTAATTGGCTGACTGGGCGCATCCCTTGCTCCCCGAGAACAGTTCGTCAAGGCGACGAGACCACGGATTCCAGACGCCACAACCGCTCGC
>JANOXY010000762.1:0-3519 GCA_031418675.1 Pseudomonadota bacterium | reverse complement strand
GGTTTGATGCCACTCACGCCGCAAAACGCCGCGGGCTGGCGAATTGAGCCACCGGTGTCGGTGCCTGTGGCAATGGGCGCGAGGCCCGCCGCTACCGCTGCAGCCGAGCCGCCGGAGGAGCCGCCCGGCACGCGCGCCAGGTCCCAAGGATTGGCAACGGGGCCGTAGTAGCTGCTCTCGTTGGACGAGCCCATGGCGAACTCGTCCATATTGGTCTTGCCAAGCATGACCAAGCCTGCAGCATGCATCCGTTCTACAGTCGTTGCATCGTAGGGTGCAACGAAGTTGTCCAGCATGCGTGAGGCGCAGCTGGTGCGGACACCCCGCGTGCAGAAGATGTCCTTATTGGCGTAGGGGATGCCGGTCAGTCGTCCCGCCCCCCCAGCTGCGCGGCAGGCATCGGCGGCGGCCGCCTGAGCCAGGGCCTGCTCGGAGCACACCGTAATGAAACTGTTGAGTTGCGGATCAAGTGCTGCGATGCGGTCGAGGAAGTGTTGGGTCAATTCGACGCTCGAAAAATCGCCACGAGCGAGGCCATCGGCCAGTCGTGCAACGCTGCGGGGGAGGGAGTCGGACATAAGCTACTCGATCACCTTGGGCACCAAATAGAGGCCTCTTTCGACCTCCGGCGCCAGGCTTTGAAAAAGTTCGCGCTGGTTGCCCTCAGAGACCAAATCCGGCCGCAATCGAGCCGTCAGGTCCAGGGGATGAGCCAGCGGCTCGACCGCGCTGGTGTCAATTTCGTCCATGCGCGCAACGAAGGCGAGGATACCGGACAGCTGTTCGGCATAACCTGGAATGTCGTCGGGCGTAATAGCCAGGCGTGCGAGTTTCGCCATCGCGTGGACTTCGTCGTTACTAATCACCATCTAGGAGTCTCAATTATTTTATTGATTAGAAAGAACTTTGGTCTTGTGGCTCGCTTGCTACAGGAGCGGTGCACTGTTACATTGGTCGGCCATTTTATACCGCGAACCGCGGGTGAGCTGGGCTGCCTTGCGCCGCTAGCCGTCGAAGAACACTTCGCGCGACCGCGGCAGCCCCACCCGCCACTCAGCAAGGTTTTTATGCGCGTTCCGACTGGTCGCTGCGGCCCGGACGCCCCCTGAATTTGAAGAGGCACGAAATTAATGCTTCGCATGCTGCGAGGAATGTTTTCCAACGATCTTTCGATCGATCTGGGAACCGCCAACACTTTGATATACGTCCGAGGCAAAGGTATCGTCCTGAACGAGCCCTCAGTGGTCGCCATCCGTCGTGGACGCGATCCGAACAGTGCAAAATCAATTGCCGCGGTGGGCCTGGAAGCCAAGCGCATGCTCGGCCGGACGCCGGGCCACATCGAGGCTATCCGGCCCTTGAAGGACGGCGTCATTGCCGACTTCACCATTACCGAAAAAATGCTGCAGCACTTTATCCGCAAAGTGCACGGCAACCAATTGTTCAAACCCAGCCCACGGGTGTTGGTTTGTGTGCCCTGCGGTTCAACCCAGGTCGAACGACGCGCAATCAGAGAATCGGCGCAAGGCGCGGGCGCGAGTAAAGTCTATCTGATTGAGGAGCCGATGTCGGCAGCGATCGGCGCCGGTATGCCGGTCAGCGACGCGAGCGGCTCGATGGTGCTCGATATTGGCGGCGGCACGACCGAAGTCGCGGTAATTTCCTTAAACGGAATCGTCTATTCCGCCTCGGTACGCATCGGCGGTGATCGGTTCGACGATGCCATTATCAACTATGTCCGGCGCAACTACGGTAGCCTGATCGGCGACGCCACCGCCGAGCGCATCAAGTTCGAAATTGGCTGCGCCTATCCCGGCAACGAAGTGCGCGAGATAGAAATCAAGGGCCGCAATCTCGCCGAAGGCTTACCGCGCAGTTTTACGCTCAATAGCAACGAGATCCTTGAAGCCCTGCAGGAGCCTCTGGCCGGCATAGTCGAGGCAGTGAAAACTGCTTTGGAAAAGACCCCACCGGAACTGGGATCCGACGTCGCCGAGCGCGGCATGGTGCTGACCGGCGGCGGTGCGTTGTTGAAGGACCTCGATCGGCTGTTGATGGAAGAAACGGGCTTACCGGTGATAATCGCCGAGGACCCCCTGACTTGCGTGGCGCGTGGCGGCGGCAGGATACTCGAGATGATCGAGGAACATGGGCCCGAGGTGCTGGCCCTGGAGTAGACTGTTTAAGACGACCAGCGGGGGATACCACGATCAAACCTCTGTTCATCAATACGCCTTCGCCGACGATGCGCTTTGCCGCCTGTGCGATCCTGTCGTTCTTGAGCATCTCGATAGACCACGCGAATTCCCACCTGTCGTCACTTCGAGCTGCGCTCGGGGTGGTTGTTTATCCGTTGCAGTACATCGTCAACGCGCCGTTGCAAGGCGCGGCTGAGATCATGGACGGTTTGCGTGGGCGGCGCGCGCTGCTTGAGGAAAACGAGCGTCTGCATGCCGAGAATCAATTGCTGAGCGTCAAGACCCAACGTTATTCTGCGCTTGAAAGCGAGAACCAACGGTTGCGCAAGCTACTTGATTCGTCCTCGGCTTTTGAGCAGCAGGTGGTAGTTGCAGATGTGTTGGCGATAGA
Source organism: Pseudomonadota bacterium (assembly GCA_031418675.1). Classification (GTDB taxonomy): domain Bacteria; phylum Pseudomonadota; class Gammaproteobacteria; genus JADJYF01. Next base: position 930 of record JANOXY010000762.1, on the reverse strand, counting down.
GACCACGCCCTCCGCGCGCCAGATCGTGCTCGATAAAGGCTCCAATCAAGGTGTGTTTGTCGGTCAGCCGATGCTTGACGCTTATGGCGTGATCGGACAGGTTTCGAACGTCAGCCTGTATTCGAGCACTGGCTTACTGATTACAGATCCGCGTCACGCCTTACCCGTATTGCTCAATCGCACTGGTCTACGCGCGATCGCCGTTGGTGGCGAGCTGCCGGACGAACTCAATCTTTCTTTCATTTCGATTAACGCTGATATTAAAGAAGGTGACCTGGTTGTGACGTCGGGTCTAGGCGGGCGTTTCCCGGCCGGTTATCCGGTGGGACGGGTCACGGCCGTGAACCTTAAACCAGGTGATGCGTTTGCCACTATCGTCGTCGAACCAACCGCCAAAGTTGGACATTCGCGCGAAGTGATGTTGGTCGGTCCGCAGGCCCACGACATCGGGGAAGAGCGTATCTCCGTGTCCGAATAGCGCAGATTTCGAGCGCATGGACAAACCGCATCGAATCTGGGTTATTGCGCTGAGCATTTTTGTCGCGTTCTTGCTGACCGCGATGCCGCTACCGGAATGGGCGCTGCCGTGGCGCCCGGCCTGGATCGCTATGGTGCTGGTGTATTGGTGTATGGCCCTGCCGGAACGAGTGGGGGTCATTTCGGCTTGGGTCATAGGACTCACCCTTGATGTCATGCATGGGTCTATTCTCGGTCAGCACGCCTTCGGTCTGGCCTTAGTCGCTTACGTCGTACTGCAGTACCACCAGCGCCTGCGGGTGTTTCGGCTCGTACAACAGGCGATGGTCGTTGGCACGATCGTGTTCGTCTATCTGCTTAGCATGCTGTGGATCTATAAGTTGCTGGGTTCAGTCAACTACAGCTTTAGCTATCTGTTCGGCGCGATTAGCACGGCGGTGCTGTGGCCATGGG
>JANOXY010000761.1:0-5174 GCA_031418675.1 Pseudomonadota bacterium | reverse complement strand
CAGTGTTGACGGGACAATTTTGACCAGGGTCCTTCGCGTTAAATATTCCCAAGCCTTAACTCTGCGCCCCGTCAGAGCGCAGGCGGAAACTGCGCCAGCGCTGTGCTGCAAGCCAACTGTGCGGCCACGTCCAAGGATCGTTGACGCTGTTCATGGGAAAATATCTCCACGCCATAGGGGCCGCTCTAACCACTGGCCTGGACGGCGCGTAAAAACGCGGCCACATGCAGCGCGCGTTCACCACACAGGCGGCCGCGGTCGAGGGTGTCTTCCAGCAGGGTACCGACGACGTCGCGATCAGCGTCGTCGATTTCGATGTGTTGTATATAACGCGTTGGAATGCGGCTGATATCCGCGGCGGATAGGAAATACAACCGCCCTTTTCGGCGGGATCGAGCGTTGCTGGTGTTGAATTCGAACGCCGTCAGCAAGAGCGGTTGCGGCACATGACCGCCTATAACCTCGGGATTTTAGTAAACCCCGGTGGCAACAGAGCGCGCACGGCGTTTACATCATCACACCCCGCCGACCTGCCAATGCGGCAAGCAGGGGTAGGCCACCGGCCAGGAGTGCAAGCGAGGCCGGCAGCGGTACCGGCAGCGGCGACAGCCAGTCGATACCGCTCTCGCTGGACACTCTCACATCGGTCAGCGGATTGCCGTCTTCGTCCTGAAAATCGAAGAAGCCGCCGAAGCTGAAGATGTTATTGAATGACGCTACTGCGTTCAGTCTTGCCGGATCCGCGCTCGCAAAAGGGGGTGCCGCTCAGGTTCACAATCGCACTCATCGTGAGAACGATGATGCGGGTACGACCATTCGCCAGGGGAATTCGGCTGCTACCCAGGGGATCTGGATCTGGAATCGGGTCTCTGTTTGATGGTTGAAAAGCTCCGCCTTCGACGCTGGTAGGCTCTTTGTGGAAGTTTCTGTTGTGCAGCAGGTTAAGTGTGCCGGTTGGCGTACTTTCGAAGATCGAGAATTCCATATGGATATCGACTGTGCCGGAGCCTGAAGCCTGATCGATGATTGGCACGGGCAGCAAGCCGTCGAATTTGGATGGTCGTAGGTTCATTGTGATGAAATTGGTTGCAAAGCCGTGGGCGAGCCTCACTGGTGCCGACACCACGGGTCAACCTTACGCGCTACCACGGCGTGTTCGCGCCGAACCATCGGCTACGTGAACAAGTGACGCTGGCCAGACGAGGCCAGCGCACGGCTGAGACTGCCTACGAACCCGCACCCGCGCGCCACGTCTCAATGACATGGGCGCAACGATTGAAGCGGGTGTTACTCCGGGCATCCTGCCCTTCGCCCTGTGGGCCAGCCTGCGGCTGTTCCAAATCGCTCCAGGCGATTTGGTCAAGATCGAGATCTTGACCTGCGAGGGCTGTGGTGGCGCGGTCAGGGTGATTGCGAGCATCGAAGATCCGGTGGTGATCAAGAATATCCTCGATCATCTCGCGCAGGCCGAGGCCGCGACGCCCGTGTCCAGACCCTTCGCCCGCGCGCCGCCGCAACAAGAGTTGCCGGGCCTGAAGGAACCAGGCTGACGGCAGATCATTCTCTACACATGGACGCGAGGCTGGCCTGAAACCCGGTTCGGTGTCGCTCACGCCAGCGCAGCCGAGAAGCTGCTATGCCCCTCAGACTTTCTGCTCGACCCACGCCGCTGACTCTATTAGCTACCGAACCGGTGGAGACATAAATCATGTAGACGGGCATATTGAGCGCTCCATTTTTTGTAGGTCATCACACCCGAAACATCGGTGCCACGAACGGGCCAGCAGCGGCGCTGGTTCTGTCTTGTCCGTTCGTGGTAGCGCTTAGCTACAGCAAGATCTGCGCTCAGGCCACCTTCGCAAAACGCGCCAGGCGCTCCACGATCAGCGCTTCGGCTTCGGCCATGATGCGGTCGATGAGCTCCTTGACGGTGGGCACGTCGTGGATGAGACCCGCCACCATGCCGCAGCTCCAGGCACCGGCATCCATGGCCCCGTCCAGCATGATTTTTGGATAGACGCCGGACACCTCGTTGATGATGTCCTCGAACTTGATATTGGCGCCCTGGGTCTTTTCTTTCTCGAGCAGACGATCGACCGCCGCGTTACGCAACACCCGCTCGGTATTACGCAGCGGGCGCATCACGAGGCGCGTGTCCAGTTCGCTGGCGGCGACGATCGCGTCTTTCACGTTCTGGTGTACCGGTGCCTCTTTGGTGGCGATGAAGCGTGTGCCCATGTTCATGCCCTCGGCGCCCAGCGCCAGCGCGGCCACGAGGCTGCGCCCATCGGCCATGCCGCCACTGGCCACGAAGGGGATCTTCAGTTCATCGGCCGCACGCGGCAGCAGGATGAAGTTGGGAATGTCGTCCTCGCCCGGATGACCGCCGCACTCGAAGCCGTCAACACTCACTGCGTCGCAGCCGATGTCTTGGGCCTTGAGCGAGTGGCGCACGCTGGTGCACTTGTGGATCACCTTGATGCCGGCCTCGTGCATCATCGGCAACCACTTCTGCGGGTTGTTGCCGGCGGTCTCCACCACCTTCACGCCGCCGTCGATTATCGCCTGGATGTAACCCGGGAAGTCGGGGTCTTTGACGATGGGCAGGAAGGTGAGGTTCACGCCGAAGGGCTTGTTGGTCAGCGCACGGCACTTGGCGATTTCTTCGGCGAGCAGCGCCGGGGTCTTCTGCGTCAAGCCGGTGATGATGCCTAGGCCACCCGCATTGCTGACGGCTGCCGCGAGTTCGGCAAAGCCGACAAAGTGCATGCCGCCTTGAATGATGGGGTGTTCGATGCCGAACAGTTCAGTGATGCGCGTCTTCATGGTTTCTCCGGGTAGAAGCAGGTAAGGGGTGGGCGAGTTCGCATTCGCGGTAGGTCACCAGGGCTGTGGCCTTCAGCGCGGCGGCATCCCTCGCACCATGGTCAGGAACTCCAGCTGCGTGCCGGCGCGCCGATGCTCCGACAGCGCCTGATAATCAGGGTCGGCGTACCAGGCACGGGCCTGCGCTTCGGACGGAAACTTGAAGATGATCATGCGACCGCTGCGCGGCGCAGTGCCTTCCAACGTAAAGGCTGCGTCGTCGAAGGTGACGAACTCGCCGCCGTACTTTTTCAGGATCGGGAAGAAGCCCTTTTTGTACTGGCGGTAAACCGCCGCGTCGGTCACATGCAGGTTCACGACGCCATACACAGCAACATCAGACATGTTTCGGCTCCTTCAATTGATTTGGGCAAGCCAGGCCGCTACCGCGTGGCCGATAGCCGCGCCGGAGTCTTCCTGGATGAAATGCAGACCGGGCACCGTGACCTCCTGCTGATTGGGCCATGTGCGGCAGAACTCGCGCTGTGCGCCGACCAGGATCGAGCCCGGCTCGGCATTCACAAAAAGCTTAGGCACCTTGCTGGTCTTTAACCAATCGGCGTACTGCTGCACCAGCGCGACGATATGCGGCGGCTCGCCGGCGATGGGGATCTGCCGCGGCCAGTTGAGCAGCGGTTGCCGATCCTCTTCAATCACGAACGGCGCGCGATAGACCGCCATCTCCTCGTCCGTCAGCTTGCGCAGAATGGCACTCGGCAACACACCTTCGATGAACATATTGCGCTTGAGAATGAGGTCCTCGCCCTTGGGCGAACGAAAGCCTTGGAAAATGCCGCGCGCGTTCTCCGGCCAGTCGTCCCACGAGGCGATAGGCTTGACGATGCCTTCCATGTAGGCGATGCCGCGCACCTGTTGCGGATGCAGCCGCGCCCAGTGAAAGCCAAGCGCGCTGCCCCAGTCGTGCAGCACCAACGTGACACGCTGGTCTGCGCCGAGAGCGGCGAGTTGGGCAGCGAGTAGATCGTAAGTGCCCTCCTGGGTGTAGCGCCCGGGGCCTTCACTGGCCGGCAGCTTGTCGGAATCACCGTGACCGATGAGGTCAGGTGCGATCACACGACCCACGCCCGCCAGCGGCGGCATCACCTCGCGCCACAGGTAGCTCGAGGTCGGGTTGCCGTGCAGCAGCACGATGGGGTCGCCGCTCCCCATTTCGACATGGGCGAGGTGGTGGCCCTTGACCGTGGTGAACTTCTTGGGCGGCTGGGCTGTGGTGGCGGTCACGGCATGAAGCTCCGATTTAGATCGAGAGGCCTGCGTGGTTCCACCACGCAAGATCGGTATGGGCGCGCAGGTCGAGTTCGAAGGTCCATGCCGAGCGGTGCTGGGTTGCGACGTGATAGTAGGTTTCGGCGATCGAGGCGGGTACCAAGAGACCGTCTTTCTCAAGACCCTTGCGCTCGCGCAAGGCCTGAAAGCGCTCGGGGCCGAGCATCTTGCCGAGGGTGTCCGGCGCATCAACCGCACCATCGATCACGATGTGCGCGACATGAATGCCCTTGGCAGCGAATTCGGCGTTCAGGGTCTGGCACAGCATGCGGCGTGCACCCATCGCCGAGGCGTGGGAATGCTGGCCGCCGTTGCCGCGCATCGCCGCCGTGGCGGATGTGACCAACAAGCTGCCGTGCCCACGTTGCACCATGCGTGGTAACAAGCAGGAAGCCAGGCGGAACAGGCCGAAGGTCGCCATGCGCCAGCCCATTTCGAAGGTCTTCAACGAAGTCTGCGCGAGCGCGCGGTCGCCGATTTGCGCGCCGAGGTTGTAGACCGCGACCTCGATCAGGCCTATGTCGTTCTCGATGTTCTCGACCAGGGTCTCAATGCTGTGCTCTTCCACCGCGTTCAACATGAAACCGCTCGCGCTGCCGCCCGCCTCGGTGATCTCGCCGACCAGGCGATCGAGCCCCTGGCTGGCGGTGCGCCGAGCCAGGCAGGCGTGAAAACCCTCGCGCGCAAAACGTTGCGCGACGTGACCACCGATACCGGCGCCCGCGCCAATGACCAGACAGACGGGTTTGCTCACGATAACTCCCTCGCGATCAGCTCAAAGGTGGTACGGATGGGCGCCAACTGCCGGGCGGCACTGAGGCGCCTGCGATTAGACACGCGCACGCCTTCATTGACCAAGGTCAACATCGCCGCCAACTCCGTGGCGCGGGGCGCGGCGCAGCCGGCCTCGCGCAGACAGGCAGCGAACGTTGCCTCCAGGTCGAGCAGATGCGCGTTTGCGCGGCTGACCAAGTCGTCATCAACGCCGGCCATCTCCAACACGGTATTGATCAGCAGGCAAC
>JANOXY010000760.1:0-1511 GCA_031418675.1 Pseudomonadota bacterium | reverse complement strand
GTAGTGGAAGCCACGACGCTGAAAGAACTGGTGGACCGCAAATGACAGCCGCGAGCGTATGCGTGCCAGTGCGCTATATTTATTAGTGCGGGCGCGCAAATGGGCAATGGAACGCAGAAACTCATCGGAATGGCGTTTTTTCTGTAACGGGTAGTCGTCGTCACAGTGGCCGACCACGGTCAGGCTATTGGCCTTCAACTCCCAGCGCTGCCCCTTCCCCGGGGACTCGACCAATTCGCCATGGGCAGCGATCGCGGTACCGGTACCGATGCGGCCGATGTTGGCATAACCATCGGTTGTGCCATCGACAAAAACCTGCAAGTTGGCCAGGCACGAGCCGTCATTCAATTCGATGAAGGCAAATTCCTTGGATTCTCGTTTGGTCCGCACCCAGCCTGCGACGGTGACATCGCTGTGGCCGTTGGTCGCGGCCAGCAGTTCGATACAGGAGACGCGCCCCGGAAAAGCAGCCATGGTGTTTACTCGTCGGGATCGTAGCTGAGGTTGGGTGCGAGCCAGCGTTCCGCTTCAGCAATGCTCATGGCTTTGCGCTCGGCATAGTCGGCGATCTGATCGCGGCCGATCTTGCCGACCCCGAAATAGCGTGAAGCCGGATGGGAGAAATACCAACCGCAGACAGACGCCGCCGGATCCATGGCAAAGCTGTCGGTCAAGGTAATGCCGGTATTACGCTCGGCGTCGAGTAACTCCCACAGCAGCCGTTTTTCGGTGTGATCGGGGCAGGCCGGATAACCGGGGGCCGGGCGAATGCCGCGATACCGCTCAGCAATCAGCTCATCGTTGCCGAGTTTTTCTTCACGCGCGTAGCCCCAGATCTCCTTGCGTACCCGTTGATGCAGGCATTCGGCAAAAGCTTCGGCCAGTCGGTCGGCAAGGGCCTTGGCCATGATCGCGGAATAGTCGTCGTGTTCATCCTCATAGCGCTTCACGATAGGGCCCAGACCGATGCCGGTGGTGACCGCAAATGCACCCATGTAGTCCTGCACTGCACTTTCCTGCGGCGCGAGGAAATCGGCCAGGGCGAAGTTCGGCTGCCCTTCAGGTTTGCGGCCCTGCTGGCGCAGGGAGTGCACCACGGCCAGGGCATCGTGACGCGCATCATCGGCGTACACCGCAATGTCCTCGCTATTGATGGCGTTGGCTGGGAACAGGCCGACAACCGCGCGCGCCGTAAGCAGGCGCTGCTTGACGATGTTGTCGAGCATGGCGGTGGCGTCGGCAAACAGGTGGCGGGCGTGTTCGCCCACCACGGCATCGTCGAGGATGCGCGGGTATTTGCCAGCCAGCTGCCAGGTCATGAAAAAAGGCGTCCAGTCGATGTAGGGCACCAGTTCGTCGAGCGGGTAGTTATCGAAGACGTGGATGCCGGGTTTTTCCGGCGCGCGCGTCTCGTAGGCGCGCCAATCCGTCGTGAGCCGATTGGCGCGCGCATCGGACAGCGGCACGAGCAGGGTGGTGCCTTGCCGCTCGGCATGGCGGGCGCGGACGGT
>JANOXY010000759.1:0-3326 GCA_031418675.1 Pseudomonadota bacterium | reverse complement strand
CGAGCAACAAGCGGTTGTCGGCCATGGCGGCGTCGAGACGATTGATCCAAGCCATCTGCTGGCGCCGCTCAGACACCGTTGCATCATCCTGCACATGGACGTGGACGCAGTTGCGACCACGATCCTTGGCCAGAAAGCAGGCGGTGTCGGCATCGCGCAGCACGTCAGTCACGGAATCGTAGTCGTCAGTCAGGATCGCAACTCCAAAGCTGGCCGTCACTTTGAACTGACGACGATCCCACAGAAACGTGAAGTTCTCGATCATATCGCGCAGCCGTTCGATGAGCTGCATGGACTCGTTCAGACCGGCATCGTAGAGCAGTACACCAAATTCATCGCCACCGAGTCTGGCCAGCACATCCCCGCTACGAACCTGGGCGGCTAACATGCCCGACAGGCGGCGCAGCAGCTCATCGCCGGCACCATGGCCACAGGTATCATTAACCAACTTGAACTGATCGAGATCCATGCAGCACACCGCGTGGGGCTGGCGGCCACGTCGACGGTTGGAGACGATCTGCTGGATGCGTGTTTCGAACTCAGTGCGGTTGTACAAGGATGTCAGCGGGTCATGGCTGGCCTGGTAAAGCAGCTTGCGCTGCACCTTGTCCCGTTCTTCGATCTCCTGCTGCAGCAGCGTGTTACTGGTCGACAGTTCAGAGGTTCGTTCACGGACCCGTGATTCGAGTACTGCATTGAGCACCCGAAAACGGTCGCGTTCTTCCTGCAAGCTGTCCAGCAGATCGACATTTTCCAGTTGCACGGACAATGATTGTGTTAGCGCGCTCGCGGTACGCCACGCGGCACTCGCGAGCATCAGCCCATAGGCGATCATCAGCGGTACCAGACCCGCCAGGGCCGACTGCAACCAGACTCCGAACGTGATCATGGCGAGGGTTGGCATGGCGAAAGCAAAAAAGGCGCGCAGCGATGCTGCATACAGCACTCCAGCCACAGCAAGGATACCGCCGAGTACGATAATGACCGCGGTCGCCTGGCGAAAATCAGCAAGATCGGGCACGAACATCAGTGTGCCCCAGCTGACACCGGCAGCGAGATTGCACAGCGTATAACCCACGCTCCAGCGGTGGACGTTATCTGCTGTTATGTCTGCACGGCGATAGAGCAGCAGTTGCCCAACACGCAGCACCGAGACCGCGATTATTGAGCCCAGCCAGGTCGCCACCGGCAGCGCCGGATCGAAGGAATAAAGCAGCAAGGCCACCAACATGGCCGTCGCAGTCGAGCCGATAGCCACGCTCGGCAACTGGGAATGCAGCAGGTGGAAGCGTTTTACACTCAGGTCGGGATCGCGCTTTTTGAGCTCGGACGCGAGCGTCGTGGGGTCAAGCGGACACGCGACCGCCTGTTCAGCTGCGCTCGCCGGCGCCGAAGTTCGAGTGCATTGCATGAACCGGTTTAGCGGCGCTCGCTAACCTTGCTTGAGCGATGACAGCGCCTCGCAGGGGCTCGCCAGCGGTGGCCATTAACCTGCCCCCTAAGCTCAGTGCCTGATTACAGCAGAGGATCGTCAGCCGTAAGGCCCAAGCTCAGACGGCCGCTGGTCTCGGCGGCGGTATCGATGTCCAGAAATGCGTGCACCGCCAGCATATTGATATCGCGAAAATAACGTTGCAAGAGGGAGCGTTCGCGAAAGCCGTCGCCACCGAAACCCCGCGCGAGATCGTTGATAGCGTTGCGGCATAAATCGGTGATGAAGGCTGCTTTGAGCTTCATGGCCGCGCGGTCTGTGATGTCGTTCTGCTCGGCCCGCACCTGCATATGGCGTTCGAGGTAGGCGTTGAGCAGTGTTTCCGCGAAGTCGGCGGCGGCAAATCCGCGCCCCAGGCGCATCTGGGCGGCTTGCCGATGGGCAGCTTTGACGCCGGTGATCGTACCCTGACGTTCGGCCGTATGGGCAGTAAAAGCCGCCGCTGCGCCACGCAGTGCCCCCACCAGTACCGGCACCACTTCTGACATCAGAAAAGGAATAAAGGGCTGCTGATACATTGCGCCGTGCAGGGCCTGACCCGGAGTCCTTCCTTCAAGGGCGGCACTAAAGGATGCGGCACAGTGGGCGGGCACGAATACCTCGTCAACGCGCATGTCGTTACTGGCGCTACCACGCATGCCGGCCACCTGCCAGGTATCGACCAGTTCGGTGTCGGCGCGTGGCACCATGAAGACCAGGGGTTCGGGTGGCAGCGTGCCACCCTTGGCGAGACCCATGAAAGTTATCCACTGGGCGTGCACCGACCCCGAACTCCAGGCGGTCTGCCCCGACAGGCGCTAGCCACCGCTCACACGCTTCACTTCGCGCTAGAGTGATGCCTGACCGGCATTCAATAGATAGGCTTGATCGGCGAACAGCTCGCGTTGGCATTGCTCAGGAAAAATCATGGCACGCCACGCCGCACCCATGTAGAACGCCGACACCCAGCCGGTGGACCGACAGGCCGCGCTCAAAATGGCCACGATTTGCGACATGGTCGCGACCGGCAATTGGTGTCCGCCGTAGACCCTCGCGGTAACGGTCGCCAACAGCCCGGCATCGATCATCTCGCGCAAGCTGTCGGCCAGGGGTGCGCGAAGTTCTTCGGTACGCAGTGCGCGAGCTGCGAAGGCGGGAGTCAGCGCCCGGGCTCGGCCGAGCAGCTCTGGGGCGGTCAGAGCCATGGGGCGCCTGAGCTGTAGCGTTGTAGGTCCGACTTCAGTCGGACAAACGAACCGCCGTGTGCCGTCAGCAAAGTCCGACAGAAGTCGGACCTACGATGGTACAGGGGCAAGCGGAACGGACGATGGCACGAGCGCCGAGCCTGGGCTTGGCGCTCTGACGAAGTCAACGCAAAGAGGCGTTGAAGGCTTCTAAGGCTTTGGCGCCGGGGCACAGCTCTTTGTCGCCCAGCGAGTTGAGCGGCGCTTTGACCGTGCCCATATGGGAATGCAGATCTTCAGGCTGGCGATCGAGGTACAACAGGCCCGTCACGAGTTCACCGCGGGCAGCATGGGCCTGCAAATAATTCATCGCGGCAATGCGATCGTAAGCATCGTAGTCCTCGGCAACCTTATGCAGGCGCACCACGCTGCCATCATGCTGTTCGATGTCTTCGACTGTGCCAGCGGCGTAGTTGGCGGTTATCTCTTCGCGCTTGGGTATGAAATCGAGATAGTTGACGGCTTCATTATGCTCGCGCAGATAGTCGTAACTCTTGGTCGACCCGCCGTGATTATTGAAGGCCACGCAGGGCGACAGGACATCGATAAAAGCAGCGCCTTTATGCTGAACCGCGGCTTTCAGTAGCGGCACGAGTTGCTGCTTATCGCCT
>JANOXY010000758.1:0-6481 GCA_031418675.1 Pseudomonadota bacterium | reverse complement strand
TCCGCGGTGCGGCCCACGCCAAGGCCCTTGCGATCAGCAGCACCGGCCGCGCGTCATCCATTACTAAACAGCCCAATGGGAGCGCCTTGACATGTCCGTAAAGCGCAGCCAATCCGGCTTCACACTCGTCGAAATTCTGATCGCCGTTGTGATCTTCTCCATCGGCCTGCTGGGCATTGCCGGTCTGCAGGTCTCAGGGATGCGTTTCACCCACGATTCGCAATTACGGTCGATTGCCGTCGCCCAGGCAGAAACCATGGCCGACATGATGCGCGCCAATGAATCTGGAATGCAGCAGGGCTTTTACAATATCCAAAATGCGATGCCAGACGACTTTGATCCCGATTGCGGCGCAGTCGTTTGCACCTCCGAGGAGCGTGCGGTTTACGACCTGAAGGTCTGGAACACTACAACCCTTGATGCGCCCAAGGAGGCTGTCGCCGATGTATTGCCGAGTGGCCACGGTGTCGTATGTATCGATTCAACGCCCGATGACGGCACCCTGGGTGCCTGGGAGTGCGACAACGTCGGCATCGTTTATGCCATCAAGATCGAATGGAATGAGCGCACTGTCGGCAACGATGACGTCGCACAACGCGGCAACACCGACACCAACGTGCATACCCAGCGTTTTGTCATGACCGTCATCCCTTCCGTCAAGCCGACATAATCCGGACAAATCGGACTTCAAACATGCGTAGCACTCGCGTCCATCACCGCCGTCAACACGGGTTCACGCTTGTCGAGGTAATGGTTTCAATTACCGTCGGCCTGATACTCCTGTCTGGCGTGCTCAGCATTTTTATCAGTAATAAAACCGCTTATCGCTTGCAAGAAAGCACCAATGTGCTCGACGAAAATGCGCGTTACGCCTTGAATCAGATTCAATACCATCTGCGTCTTGGCGATCATTGGGGCGCCGTTGAGGCGCAAGAAGACGGCACCGTCGAGAACATTGACGTCGATGCCGCGCTTGCTGCACTCCCCATCGCCAGTAAATGTACTGAGTCCCCTGTGGTCTCGACGACTGGCTTTTTCGGCATTGAAGGTGATGCGGCCTCACCACTGGACTGTATTTCTAACGCAGATTACCAACCGAACACCGATATTCTAATCGTGCGTTATGCCGGCCCTGAGCGCGTACTCCCAGCCGACATCGACGCCGGCGAGATCTATTTTCACGGCCGAATTGGCAAAGTCGGCCACCTTTACAAGGGCAACGCCTACGCATCATTGCCTGTGGAAGAAGTCAACGGGCCAGGTGAATTGGGCGAGTATCAATATAGGACGGTAATTTATTTCATTCGTAAATGCGCCTCGCAAGACCAGGGCACGCCTAATGTTTGTGATCCCGCCGATGACACCACGCCGAGTCTCGCGCGTTTGGTCGTGCAGGGCACGGATTTGGTCCAGGAAGATGTCGTTGCCGGCGTCGAGCAACTACAGGCGCGCTTCGGAAAGTTGACCCCTGGCATTGCACCGACAACTCAGTACTTCGATGCCACCACCGTCACTGCCAACAATGACTGGCGGCGGATCGTCAATGTGCAAGTCTCATTAGTGCTGCGCAGCTCGGAATATGACGTCACTTACAGCGACGATCGCAGCTTCGAACTTTATGGCGAGTACGACTATGAGCCGGCTGATGCAGACAAGCACTTCAGCCGCAAACAATTCAATTTCGCGGTCCAGATCCGCAATATGACGCGAGGATAGGCCATGTTGCCCCACACCCAAATTCTCGGTCGTAGTCGCCAAGGCGGTGTCGCTTTAGTCATTACGCTGGTCCTGCTGCTGGTCATGACCATGATCGCAGTTGTAGCCATGCGGTCCACCACCGTCGACCTGAAGATGACGATTAATACCGTGCTTCAGCGTCGCGCCTTTCAAAGCTCTGAGGGCGGCCGTACCGCAATTCGCGAGATCCTCCGCAAGCACATATTCAACCGTGGCTGGCCCACCGACGCAGCTGGCGGTAACGGCGGCACCGGAAACTTCGATATTCCGGGCGACATCATTCCGGTGGACCTTACCGCGCATTTGGATTCTGAAGCCAATGGTCTACTGGAAGATCTCGGGCCGCCCAGCTTTGCCCGCCCTGCAGATATTCAATACCGAAGCGACATCAATGACGACGACGAGGCAAGCAATACCGACATGTTTGCAGACATCTGGGTGACGTGGCTCAGTACACCGCCGAACCCGGGCTCAAGCTTGCAGACCAATGCAGGAACTACCGGCAACGGTGTCTCCAACGGCGGTACTTCAACGCTCTTGGATATACGCGCCCTTGGGGACGCGCCCGGCAACGCCGAACAACTCACTGGCGCGGACTTCCGCGTGCTGAACAAGAACTAGCGCGCGCCCAGTCGCAATGAGGATGATGATCATGACTGCTGCACGAATGAACTTGACCACCCGCTTGAAACACCTTGCCCGCGGCTTGGCCCTGAGCCTGGCTTTTTTACCGTCAATCATGACGCTCGATGTGCACGCCGCGCAGCTATCGGGCGCCCTTATGGCCAATTACGCCGCCACGCCTATTGTCACGGTCGCGCAGGTCACGCCGCTCGTCATGCTGTCGATGTCGCGCGACCACCAGTATTTCTTCAAGGCCTATAACGACTTCTCCGACGTCGATTCCGACGGGGTGGTCGAAACGACCTACGACGATACCTTTGAGTATTACGGCTACTTCCATTCGCGCCTGTGTTACGACTACGTTGATGCCAATCAGCGTTTTGAGCCGACGGGCAAAACCGATACCGGCGATAACAAACATTACTGTCTGAACGCGCAAGCGGGTCGCTACAGCGGCAACTTTCTCAACTGGGCAGCGATGACGCGCATGGACATCGTGCGCAAGCTGCTCTACGGCGGCAATCGACAGGTCGATACCGGCGCGGCGACGGTGCTGGAACGTGCCCATCTACCGACCGATGCCCACAGCTATACGAAGTACTACAACCTGAACGACCTCGAAAAGCTCACGCCCTTCGATAATCAACGCACCGACAACACCCACGGTGGCAATAACAATGGCTACGATGATGCCGACGAGGGCATCACCATCTGTAATACCTCGGTTGACAACACCAATGCCGTCTCGCAGAACTCCGCCGCGCTTCCGACCATGCGCATTGTGTATGGCAACCGCCAGCTATGGGCAGCCAATGAGCGCTGGCAGTGCACCTGGGAGAGTGAACGCGGCGACAATAACAATGCCAACATCCCAGCCCAGTCGGGCATGGATTCTGTATCGAGCGACCCGCCGAACGGTCTGCGGCTGCTGACTCCGGGCGGCAGCCCGGAGCGTATCGTCCGTGTGGTGGTCTGCGACCCGACCTATTTCGACTCCACGCAGAACCTCGAAAATTGCCAGTCCTATCCGAGCGGCAACCGCAAACCCACCGGCCTGCTGCAACGCTACGGCGAGGCGGGTTTGATTAAATTTGGCTTGGTCACTGGCAGCTGGAGCAAGAACATCTCCGGTGGCGCGCTACGCAAAGCGGTCGGCGATCTTTCGGACGAAATCAACACCACCACCAACGGCACGTTCAAGACCACCTTGCCGGCCAACGGCACCATCATCAATACCCTCAAGATCATGCGCATGTGGGGCTATCGCAATCAGGATGGCACCTACTTCGGTGATACCGCGGGTGGCTCCGACAACTGCGGCTTCCAGCTTGCGGCCATCACTCAAGGGAACTGCCGTTCGTGGGGCAATCCCATGTCGGAAATCTATCTGGAGACCTTGCGCTACTTTTCCGTAGGCACCGGCCGAGCCCCCACGGTGGCATTCGATCCCGCCGACACCGGCACTTTCGCGACCATGACGGACATTCCGTGGAACGTCGACCCGTTGAATACCAACAACGCCTGCGCCTCGCTCAATATCATTGCCTTCAATGCGAGCGTAAGCACTTACGACGACGATCAGACAGGGGCCACCATCTTCGGTGCCAGTTCGGCGACGAGCTTGACAAATACTATCGGCAACGACGAGGGCATCACGGGCAATGCCTACTTCATCGGTCGTTCGGGCGCGAATGTGGATGAGTACTGTACGCAGAAGACTGTGAGCGAGTTGGGAAATGTTTTTGGTATCTGTCCTGAGGCCCCAACCGGCCTGGGTTCCTATCGCATGGCGGGCATGGCCTGGTATGCCCATACCAACGACATGCGCACTGATCTGCCCGACGATCAGAAGGTCAATACCTTTGGCGTCGCCTTGGCAACGGCGGTACCGACCATCGAGATCCCACTGGGCCCGACCGGCACGGCTAAAAAAGTGCGCATACTGCCCGCTTATCGGCTGATCTTTAACAATGGTGGCGGGACCCTGGTGGATTTTAAAGTCGTGCGCAAACACGCCGAAGTTGACCCGACTGACCGCGCTTCGGTCGGCCTGCCCAACACCACCCCCGACGGGGTCGCGGATATCTCCGCCGCCGGCGTGCCATCGGTCAATTTCCCGGTCGCAAAAGCCGGTACGGGTCTGTTCCACGGCAAGTTCTATGTCAACTGGGAAGACTCCGAACAGGGTGGTGACTTCGATCAGGACATGTGGGGCACTTTCGACTACGTGGTGAACACCAATGTCAGCCCGGCCCAGGTCACCATCACCACCAAAGCCGTCGCCCAGTCGACCGGTGGTGGCCAGCTGTTTGGCTTCATTGTCAGTGGCACGACACAGGATGGTTTCCACGCTTACTCTGGCATCCTGGGCGGTAATTTTGCGGATACGACGGGTGTGCCGGGCTGCACCAACTGCCGGGCACTGTCGGAGGCTGGCGGCCAGCGCGGCGCGCAGTCACACACCTTTACAGCCAGCACTTCCAACAGCGCTGATCTGCTTGAGAACCCGATGCTGTACGCCGCCAAGTGGGGTGGTTTCCAGGATGCGGATGAGGACAACAAACCCGATCTCAAGCGTGAGTGGGACGTGCGCGACGCCAATGGCCTCGTGACGGCCGACGCCGACAACGATGACTTCCCAGACGGCGATGGCGTGCCTGACAACTACTTCTTCGTCTCCAATCCCGCTGCGCTCGAAGACGCACTGACTGCGGTCTTCGACATCATCATTGAACGGGTATCCTCCGGTACCGCCGCAGCGGTGGTGGCAAGCAATCAAGAGGGCGTAGGCGCAGTATTCCAGGCGGTGTTCGACCCGTTTAAATCCGATAGTACAGCGGCGCAGAACAAAGCCGAATGGATAGGTACGCTCACGGCCTTGTTCATCGACCCCGCTGGCTTTATTCGCGAGGACGGCGATCAGGATGGCGCGCTCGATAACTACGATACCGACAAGGTGGTGAGGATCTTCTTCGACGCCGATGATCGGCGATCAAAGTTTCGTCGTTTGACATCCAGCGATCCGGATACTTTCAAGGATCCCACTGCCTCCGGGCCGCTGGAATTGAGCGACCTAGAGAACATCTGGAACGCGCGCAACCGACTGGCTGACCTCGATGCCGATACGGTTGAAAATCAACGCGCTTACGGCACGGTATTTGGTCCCGACCCCGATGCTGGTCGTCATATCCTGACCTGGATGGACACTGGGCCGAGTGGCATTGCCGACGACCTGGTCGCCGCGGACGGCTCGGAGTTGGTCAGCTTCGACGCCACCACGCTCAGCACCGCCAAGCGCTGGCGTTGGCTGGACGAAGGCGATCTGCCTACCGCCCAGAAGCTGATCAAGTGGGTACGGGGCAAAGAAATCGCGGGCATGCGCAATCGCATCGTCGATTACGCGGGCGACAATGGCACGGGCGTTGCCCAGACTGCATCGGGCGAACCTGAGGTCATGCGCCTTGGTGATATTGCGACGTCGTCACCAATTTCCCTGGCGGCGCCCATCGAGGCCTTCGACCGCATCTCACAGGATCAGTCCTATCGTGATTTTCTCTTTCAATACAAAAATCGGCGCCAGGTGGTCTATGTCGGTGCCAACGACGGCATGATCCACGCATTCAATGCGGGGTTTTTCAACAACGAAACGAAAAAATTCAAGCTCAAAATCACCACCGAAGTAGCCCATCCCCTGGGCGCCGAGTTGTGGGCTTATATCCCCAAGAACCTGCTGCCCCACCTGCAGTGGAGTGCGCGTTCGGATTACACCCACGTGTTCACCATGGATCAGACGCCGCGCATCTTTGATGCCAAGATTTTCGACGACGATACCGATCATCCCCATGGCTGGGGCACGGTGTTAGTTCAAGGCATGCGTTTGGGCGGTGGCACCGATACCACCAAGATCGCCATCGACGTCAACGAGGATGGCACGGTGTCCCCCGGCGAGACCACAAAATCTGCTTACGTGGTGTTGGATATTACCAACCCGGAGGTCCCACCTAAGTTGCTGGCGGAGCTCAAACCCGACACCCTCAACCTGACAACTTCAGCGCCAACGGTTGTGCCAATCGCTGATCCGATTCGACCCAATGACACCTCAAATGTATCGAGCCCGAAC
>JANOXY010000757.1:0-3808 GCA_031418675.1 Pseudomonadota bacterium | reverse complement strand
CTCGGAGGGCATGCCTTCGGCCAGTGCAATACTCTGATCGAGATACTCGGCCGGTTGGAACTGGCGCGCCGAGAGTACGTTGCCGGCCGCGTCACGTAAGCGCAGGTCGATGACTGGGTAAGGGCTGGGAGTCTTGCCATCATTGACAATGGTGGCGTTAACCAGCAGTGCGTCGCGATAACTCGGATGTTCGCGTACATCGCGCGCCAGCAAACGTACGCTAGTTCCTGTTTGTTGGCGTTCCAGACACGGCAGGTGCGCGCACAGGCGATCAATGACCCACGCCGCCGCTGGCACCTGGGCGAGCAGTGGCCGACGTTCAATGAAAGCGAGCTGCAACGCAGCCATGGCCATGAGTATCAGGGCAAACAAGGTCCAGGCAACGGCGCGCCACGCGTAAGGTCGTGGTGCGGCATTCAGCGCTGCAAGGTCATCCAATAGTACCGATGGAGTCTCGGGCACGGGCGGCGGGCCGGTAGGATCTTCGTCGACGAGTGGCAGCTCGCTGCTGTCCATATCGACGTCGCCGTGCGCGACGATGAGCGGCAGGGGCGAGATGTTAGCGGGTGACTCCTTGGGTGCTGCACGAAATTTAGGATCGGTCGAGTCGACCTCGATGTCCTGCTCGTCATCGTCAACGGCGGAGAAGTCGAAGTCCGAGATATCCAGCTCATCGATCTCGGTTGAGATCGGACCGATGTCGACGTTGCTGGTCGTTTTTTCGATTGGCGGCGGATCGATCGCGAGCGCATCGACGTCAGCCATGGGCGGCTCGTTGATGGATACCGTGCTGGTATCGTCATTCTGCCGCGCAGCGCTTTCAAGCGTTGCCGAAGCTGGCGATTGCGGGCTGCGCGACGGCGGCGCGGTTACGCTGTGAGCCGCCGCTGTGGTGACCACCGTGGCGGGCGCGCTCGCGCGCGGTGGCACGACACTCGGTGTTGCAACGACCGAAATAAACTTCACTGGCGCGGGCATTGAAGCCTGTGTTTGAACAAGTCCCTGCGCTTCGGCCACTGGCTGCGCTTCAGCCATTGGCTGTGTTTCGGCCCGCGCTTGAGCGGCACCCGCATCCGCCAAGGCCTCGACCCGCGGCGGTGCGGGGGTCTGCGTGGCAGCGCCTTCTTCGACTAAGGACGCCAGTGCATTGAACACGTGTTCACAGCGGCCGCAGGTCACGAGGCCATTAGCCAGCGACAGTTGCTCAGCTTTAACGCGGAACCAGGTAAAACATTGTGGGCAGCGCGTCAGCACTTTTGCGCCAGATATTGAGCCGGCTTCAGCGCCGGGTGCCGCTCAACAGGGCCCAGTCGCCGCGCAAGCGTGGCGCATCCATGGTGAAGGCCGATTCATACACGGCCAGCACATGGGACACCTGGGTGGTGAGCAGGCCGGACAGGGCGATACGCCCCCCGCGCGGCACAAGTCGCGCAAATCGCGGCGAAAGCGCCAGCAAGGGAGCTTCGAGGATGTTCGCAACCAGCGCATCCGCTGCCTGCTCCAACAAGGCGTCGGGGCGGCCAACGCGGATGCGTTCGGCATAACCGTTCAATTCGATGTTCTCCCGCGCGACCTCAATGGCGTCGTCATCGATATCAACCGCATCGACGTAACTCGCGCCGAAACAAGCCGCGGCCAGCGCCAGGATGCCCGAGCCACAACCGTAATCAATAATGCGCGAGCCGGCGATACCGGTCTCTTCGGCGAGCCAATCCAGGCACAGTGCGGTGGTTTCGTGGGTGCCGGTGCCGAAGGCACGACCCGGATCAAGGCGCAGCACATAACGGGCCTCGGCGGGTGGTTCACACCAGGTGGGACACACCCACAGATCGTTGGCAAAACGCTGCGGCTGCCAATGATCTTTCCAGGACTCCGCCCAGTGCTGTTCGGCCAGCAAGCTGAAGCTGATTTCGGCCTCGGGCCCGAGCAAGGGTGATAGTTGTGCCGTAATTAGATCCTGATCGACATCGGCTTCGAACAGCGCGGTCAACGTGAAGACCTGCCAATCCTGATCCGTGGGGACGCCCGGCTCGTCGAAGATCTCGCTATCGCCTTCGCTGGTCGTAATGGCGCAGGCACCAAGTTCTTCCAGCAGCGCCTCGATTTTTGCATAGTCCGGAGCGGGCACACGACAACGCAGTTCGATCCACTCGCTCATGGGCTGCTGTCGCCTCCGCGGGCGGCGCTGTTCAAACCAGCCCCAACTTGCGTTCGAGGTAATGAATGTCGGTACCACCGCCACCAAATGCGGCGTCAGCTATCAGGTCACGATGCAGGGGCACATTGGTCTCAATGCCTTCGATGACCATCTCCGTCAGCGCGTTTTCCATGCGCTTCAAGGCGACCGCGCGGGTTTCACCGTGGCAGATCAGTTTGCCGATCAGAGAATCGTAATAAGGTGGCACGGTATAGCCGGCGTAAATGTGCGAATCAACACGCACGCCTGGACCACCCGGCGGGTGGTACACCGAAATGCGACCCGGCGACGGCCTAAAGGTGTAGGCGTCTTCAGCATTGATACGACATTCGATGGCATGGCCAAGCGGCTTGATATCCTCCTGGCGGACCGTGAGCTTCTCGCCTGCGGCGATCAGTAACTGCCATTTGACCAGATCAATACCGGTCGTCATTTCCGTGACCGGATGTTCGACCTGGATACGGGTGTTCATTTCGATGAAATAGAACTCACCGTTTTCGTACAGGAATTCAAAGGTACCCGCACCACGGTAACCGATCTTGAGACAGGCATCGGTACACAGCTTACCGATGCGCGTGCGGGTCGCGGCGTCGATGCCGGGAGCCGGCGCTTCTTCGATGATTTTCTGGTGGCGACGCTGCATCGAACAATCGCGTTCACCCAGGTGGATCACATTGCCATGGCTGTCGGCCAGTACCTGGAACTCGATATGACGCGGATGTTCGAGAAATTTCTCGAGGTAGACGCTGTCGTTCTGAAAGGCATTCAGTGCTTCACGACGGGTGAGCGACACGGCGTTGCGCAACGAGGCCTCGGTGTGCACCACACGCATGCCGCGTCCACCACCACCGCCGGAGGCCTTGATGATGACCGGATATCCGATGGCGCGCGCAAGGCCCATGTTGTCTTGCACGTCGTCCGTCAGCGGCCGACCTGATCCCGGCACACAGGGCACGCCGGCTTCCTGCATGGCGCGGATTGCCGACAGTTTGTCGCCCATGATGCGCATCGTCTCTGCGCGCGGGCCGATGAACACAAAACCACTTTTTTCCACGCGCTCGGCAAAGTCGGCATTCTCCGACAGAAAACCATAACCGGGATGAATGGCCTCGGCGTCAACCACTTCGGCGGCGGCGATGACCGCCGGAATATTGAGATAACTGTCGGCGGCCGCCGGTGGGCCGATACATACCGATTCGTCGGCGAGGCGAACGTGTTTGAGGTCACGGTCAGCCGAAGAATGCACGGCCACGGTTTTAACGCCGAGTTCGCGGCAAGCCCGTAGGATGCGCAGCGCAATTTCGCCGCGATTGGCGATAACGATTTTGTCGAACATGGGATTTAAACGATGACGAACAGGGGTTGTTCGTATTCGACCGGATGGCCGTTATCGGCCAGGATCGCGCTCACCTTGCCGCTCACCTCAGCTTCGATGGGATTCATGATCTTCATCGCTTCGATGATGCACAAGGTATCACCGACCTTGACGGTGCTGCCCACTTTCACAAAGGGCGCGCTATCGGGCGAAGCCGACAGATAGAAGGTACCGACCATCGGGGACTTGATGGTGTTGCCCACCGGCTCGGGCGCGACGGCCGCCGCAGGAGCGGT
>JANOXY010000756.1:0-3246 GCA_031418675.1 Pseudomonadota bacterium | reverse complement strand
TGTTTGAGGATCTGGTCGCCACGCGGGGCGCCAGTTTTTGTGATTACCGCACGCGTTTCAGCCGTGCACAGATGGATGACGCTATCGATCTCATGGCGCTGCTGCATGGTCAGTTTTGCAATGATCCGCGACTGCCAACAGCGCTGGCCTGGATCCCGACCTATGAAGTGTTTTTCCACGCCCTCGCGCGCACTGGCACACGGATAGGACACGATCAGGCGCTGATCAAATCGCAGCATCTGCTGCCCGCCGATGTGTTTGCCGCGCGCGACAAACTGTGGCCGGCGGCGGAGGCGGGGCTCGCT
This sequence comes from Pseudomonadota bacterium, assembly GCA_031418675.1. GTDB lineage: Bacteria > Pseudomonadota > Gammaproteobacteria > JADJYF01. Next base: position 2,941 of record JANOXY010000756.1, on the reverse strand, counting down.
GCTCACGCTGCGGGCGCACGGATGATCCTTCATTCCGATGTGCATCCCGGCAATTGGTATGTGACTGCGGCCGGTGTGCTGGGCCTATGCGATTGGCAATGTATTGCCCAGGGTCATTGGTCGCGGGATTTTGCTTATGCCATGTCGACCATGGTTGATGTGCCGCAACGCCGCGCCTGGGAGCGCGAGTTGCTGAGTCGCTATCTCACGAAGTTAGCGCAAGCGGGTGGGCCGGTGTTTGATTTTGACGATGCCTGGCGGCACTACGGCCAACAATTGCCCGGCGCGCTGCTGATGTGGACACCAACCCTATGTCATCCGCCGACCATGCCCGACATGCAGCCCGATGCGGTGTCCTTCGAAATGATCCGGCGTATCACAACGGCGATCAGCGATCTGGGTGTGCTGCAATGACGCGCATCCGCATACAGATTCCGGAGCGCGAGCGCAGTTGCGCGGTTGATGCGGGCGAGTTGCAGGCCTGGGGCAAATCGTTGCTCGATGAGATCTTGTTTGCAGCAGCGCGGCAGGTCACCGCCCCCCCTTCTAACCCAGCCGTTTGTGCTCTATTTGAATTCCGCGTCACTCACGACGACGAAGATGGTTCTATCATCGTCGAATACGGGTACGACACATCAGCACCGGTATGATGCACCCCCTAAGCTTTTACCCCAGCCAAGGAGATCCGCTATGGACGTAATCGAAGCGATGGAAACCTGTATCGCCATGCGCTATCTGAAAGAAGATCCGATCCCGCCTGCCGATCTCGAGCGGCTGATCTATGCCGCAACCCGCGCCTCCAGTCCCGGCAACAGCCAGGAGTGGGAATTTGTGGTCTTGAGCGATGCGGCGAAAAAAGCCGAGATCGGGGCCGTCGTGTGGAGCGCCGTGGCACCGATGTTCGAGAGCCTGCCTGGCGACGGCGTGGGCACCACGGCGCGCATGTATAAGGGCGCCGCTTATCTGGCCAAGAACTTCGCCAAGGTCCCAACCTGGATCCTCTGTTGTGCGCGCAAGAACTATCCGCCCCAGGCGCCGACCGAGGCGTTCATGCATTCGACGATTTATCCGGCCGCACAGAATCTGATCGTGGCGGCCCGCGCCATGGGTCTGGGTACGACGTTCACCACGTTCCAGATGTCGGCCGAGCCCGTCATCCGGCGTGTGCTGGCGATCCCCGCCGATGTGCATCTGTGTGTGCTGGTGGCGGTGGGTTACCCCGAGCGACCCTTTGCGCCGGTGCGGCGCAAACCGGTCAACGATGTGCTGAACTGGAACGGCTGGTAAGCGTTTAGCGCGGACGACATGTCGTCCGTCACCAGCGCGCGTGCGTTTACGCCGATCTCGGTAATTGCAATCGGTAGGCCGTATCGGAATGATTGAGCACCCTGCAACTGAGTGACGCGCTATCGCCGATGATGAGCGTCATTATCTCGACCGCCTCACTTATGGCAAAAAGAAAGTGTTCCTCGAGATTGGGCGGCGCATGGCCGTCTTAGGCATGCTCGATGCGCCAGACGATTTCTTGTTTCTCGCCCGCCACGAGCTCTACGACTACCTGAACGGCAAGAGCTCGACCGCGTTGCGCAAGGCCAAGATGGCGGCACGCAAACGGGTGTTCCACCGCCGCAATGAACGGCTCGAACCGACACCCACCTGGACCCGCAACGATGTGCCGATCGATCTCTCGATCACCGCCACGAGTAACGAAGTGCTTCCGCAAGGTACCCTGGTCGGTATTACCACCAGCTACGGGGTCGTCTCCGGTGTCTCGCGCATCGTGTCGCAACTGGATCAGAAAGGCCGATCCCACCGATCCCCTGGAAGAATTCAGCAAGCTGGTGGAAGTGGCAGCCGGCATCCCGGTGCTCGCGAGCGGTGGCATCAAAGCCGCTGACGAGGTGGTGCTGGCGCGCACCGCGGCGCTGATGCAGGCCGGTGCGAGCGGTATCGCCTATGGTCGCAATGTCATGTGGGCAGCGCGTCCCACCGCCATGACCCGCGCACTGACGAAGATCGTGCACGCCCACACGCCGCTCGATCTGAACAACATCTATTGAGCGGCAGCCCGGCCCTAAAACGGTCGTGCGAGGATGTCCTGCAAACTTTGGCCACCTACCTGGGCGGTCGACAACTCGGCGTGATAACGCACCGAGATGCGCAGATGCTTGAAGCGCCAGCGATCAGCATCACGCTGCAGGCGATGTTGATAGGTGCCGATGAGCACGGTGTTGTTCGCCACGATCTCGAAGAAGTAGGCGAGCGTGCTGGCTTCATCACCGGCCAGGTCGATTTGCATATTGGTGCTGATGTGACCAGTGGCGAACAGGCCCTGGCCGATGTTCGCTGCGCTCGCCACCGCCGGTTGATAAAAACGCTGGATGATGTCCTCGCGGCCGGCATACAAACCATCGATGTCCGATACCAGGGTATTCAAGCCGACCATCTCCAGCACGCCGTCCGCGCGGAAGATGTCGGCCAGGCCACGCCAGTCTTCGCTATCCAGGCATTTGCAGTAGTCGCGCCAGGTGTGGCGGATGGCTTCAAGGTCTTCGAGCTTTTGCAAACGGGCGGCGAGTGCTTCGAGGGTCGTCGTCATGGTGGGGATCTCCTGGGCTGTGACCGCCAAGTGTAGGTCAGGCCTGTAGGTCGCGACCTGCCCTATCGGGTCAGGCGAGTGTGCCGTCTGATCGTTACCATCGGTTCAGGTTAACGCTAAGGGGATCACCATGGGCATCGATTTGGGTTTTTTGTTTCCGTTTCGCAACCCGGACTTTGCGCGCCGGCCATGGGCCGAGCTTTACCGCGACGACATTGCCTTGGCGGTACACAGCGAAGAGCTCGGCTTTGATCATGTCTGGCTGACGGAACACCATTTTGTCGACGATGGTTATTCACCGTCCCTGATGCCGATAGCCACCGCCATTGCGACCCAGACCAC
>JANOXY010000755.1:0-8886 GCA_031418675.1 Pseudomonadota bacterium | reverse complement strand
CACGTTCGCCACGATCGATGGCGAGCAGATTACCGATCACTTCGAGGGGAATCGCAGCGGCAAAATCCGTCATCAAATCGCAACTGCCGGCGGCAGCCATGTCATTCAACAAACCATCCACCAGGGCCACCAGCGAATTTTCCATGGCGGCCACTACACGCGGCGACAAAGCATCGCCGATGGCTTTGCGTACCTGGGTATGCAGCGGGGGATCGTTAAAAACCAGGCTGGTGGTGTGATGCTCGTAGAGTGGGCTGTCGCCAAACAGCGGGCGGAATTGTTCCTGTTTGTCTGAGCTGAACAGGCGCGGATTGCGATAAACATGATTGAGATCAGCATACCGAGTCAGCAGCCAGCTACCGTCCGGGCAGCGGTGCAGCGGTGCGACAGCGCGCAGGCTGTGCAGGGTCGGATAGGGATCGGTGTAAAAAGCATCCGACAAGCGGCGCAGATCGAACTCGCGAATGTTGTCGGGGCTGGGCAGCGTCATCGGGCTATTGTCGCTGGGCGTGGCGTGGGCTGCCAGCCGCATGGCCACGCTGCGCTGCCCGATCACGAATTCGAAAACAGAGAACCAACCCGCATTATGGTGCACGGGCCAGCTGGTCTTCTGTTAAAGTGCGACGCAATAGAAAAAAAGGGGGCGCTCAATGACCACCAGTACCGATACCAACCGTCGCCAGTACTACCGCTGCCAACCCGCGTTGCTCGACTCCCCGGTGCTCTCCATCATTCACCAGGGGCGGCGCAGCGAGGCCACCAGCGTCATCGATGTCAGCCTGAAGGGTGTGAGGGTAGCGCTTGACGGCGCCCTCCTGCCGTTGAGCGCCGGTGATCAGGTGACGGTTGCGATCCAATCCCAAGCCATGGGCAGTGCCGCAGAGATCCAAGGCCGGGTCGTGTCCAGCTTCGAACGTGGCGCGCAACGGGTGGTCGCCATCTCGTTTTGTGAGTTGCCCAACCTCGGCGACGGCATGACCGCTGATTTTTTCCGCGTGTTCAATCGTCGCGAAGACCTGCGTAGCAGCGCGCTGCCCGGTCGCGACAAAGTATCAGCCTTAGTGTTGAACGCGGCCGGTGAAGCCGATGCCATCGTCGATCTGCTGCTGCGTGATCATTCGAGCAAAGGTGTGGGTTTTGTCGTCGATACACGCACCGATGCGTTCATGCGCGACGGCACGGGCCTGGCGCTGCCGCTGCCCGACCGTCAACAGGCGGTCTGGCCAGCCCAAATCCGCCGGCGCGACGCCCACAACGGCGCAGTCCACTACGGCTGTACCTTCGACGGCGAAAAAACCTGAGCGGCACGGCGCGTGGCTTCAGGCGATCAGGCCGTTGGGGTAATCCGGATGTAATCGGATGCCCGGTGGCAAGGTCAGCCACGGCTGCCCGCTCGAACACCACAAACTGAAGGTCGGCTTGATGCGGGTTTTGTCGTCCAGGGTGCCGCCCATCATGGAGCGGATGCCGGGATAACGGTCCAGGGTGATCATGATGGCCGAACCGCAGTCCGGGCAGAAATGCCGATAAAGCCCGATGCCTTCTTCGTCGTAAGAGGCATAAGTCCGCAATTCACCCTGGTCGAAAGTCACCGCCTCACGCGGAAAAACCGTCGCAATAAGAAAGGCTGAGCCCGACTGGCGCTGGCAGCGCTCGCATTGGCACAGTCCCATGCTGCTGGGTTCACCGCGACATCGATAGCGTACGGCGCCACATAAACAGCCGCCGGTCATGTCTTCGCTCATCGTTCCTCTCTCCGCTTGCCTCGGTGCACCATGCTTGCCAAGCCCAGCCCGATTTTCAAGCGCGCTGGCCGCTTGTTAGTATCGGACCGAGCTTACGCCTCGGGGGAGGTCATGCGGTCCAACATCGACTTCGATGCCAACGGCGTGCGACTGCACGGCTGGCTTTATCAGCCCGCACACACGGGACCCCACCCACTGGTGGTGATGGCCCATGGCTTTTCGGCGGTGAAGGAGATGGGACTGGACGATTATGCGGAAGCGTTCTGCGCCGCCGGACTGGCCGTGCTGGTGTACGACAACCGCAATCTGGGCGCGAGCGAAGGCCTGCCCCGCCAGGAAATCGACCCTATCGCCCAACGGCGCGACTACAGCCACGCCATTACTTTTGGGCGCAGCCTGCCCGGCATCGACCCAAACCGCATCGGCGTGTGGGGCACCAGTTATACCGGCGGGCTGGTCATCATCGCGGCTGCACTCGACCGCCGCATCAAGTGCGTGGTCAGTCAGGTGCCTTACCTGCATGGTCCGGCAACCATGGACCTGGTTATGCCGCTCGAAGGTCGCCGTGAATTTGAGCAGATGCTCGAGACTGAGCGTTGTGCCCTGGCGGCCGGCCAGCCACCCACCCTGACCACCGTGTGCAGCGACGATGCGAGCAAGCCACTACACAGCGCCAGCCGTCTGAGCTGGGCCTATTTCAACCATTATGTCGCGGCCGGGCGCGCCCTATGGCCTAACGCGGTGACGCTACGCTCGCTGGAACTGCGGCTCGATTACGATGCCCTTGGCGCGATTGCGCGCGTGGCGCCCACACCCTTGCTCATGATCGTGGCCAGCGAAGACACCATCACGCCCACCAGCATTGCGCTGGCTGCTTTTGCCAGCGCCCATGAGCCCAAGCAGCTCGTGCTGATCCCCGGCCATCACTACCGCCCCTATCTCGAAGCGTTTGCCCAAGCCAGCCAGGCCGCTCGCGACTGGTTCGTTAAACACCTATGAGCGCGATACGCGCCACCCAGGAGAGACCCTCACCATGCCCGACCTCAATACCGCTCTTGTTGCTCCGCTTGCTTATCTGGTGGCCGGCGACGGCCGTGCCCAGCATCTGATTTATCCGCCCAACTGCGGGCGGGCTTTGGTGCGTCCACCGCTGGAGCACCATGCCATGAGCATTGTCGATTGCCGTGAGGTATCGCCAGCGCCGAACGTGGACAGCGCCGGCTTCGAGCTCTTGCAGGCGCCCTCGGCGGTCGTCGATTTTTACAACGACGAAGAAGTGCGCAGCCGTTATTACCCGGAAGTCGCCGAACTGTTACGACGCGTGTTGGGTGCTTTGGACGTGGTGGTGTTTGATCACAATCAACGCAGCGCGGTGCGGGTTGCACAAGGCCAGCCCGGCGTGCGTCTGCCGGTCGACGCCGCCCACGACGATTACACCGCAAGCTCGGGCCCGCGCCGTGCCCACGAGATCCTGCGGGATGCGGGCCGCCCAACCGACGGCGGCCAGCGCATGGCCCTGATCAATGTCTGGCGCCCCATCGTCGGCCCGGTGCAGGATGTACCGCTGGCCGTCTGTGACGCACGCAGTGTGGTCCCCGCCGACCTGGTGGGCACCGATATTCATCATTTTGGCGAGGATGATCTCGAACATCCGCGTTACAGCGGCGAGATCTACTCCCTGGTCTACAACCCCAGACATCGCTGGTACTACGCCAAGGACATGCAGCCCGACGAAGTGTTGCTGCTGAAAAACTGGGATTCATCGGAAGACGGCCGCGCCAGTTACACACCCCACACCGGCTTCAAGAACCCCGCTGCGCCGGCCGGCACCCGGCCGCGGGAGAGCATCGAGGTGCGCACCCTGGTGATTTACCCCTGAGCGACGGTTTGCCCCGCTTGGGGGTCGATTCCATCGGCGCCGCAGCGCTGCTCAAATGACGGCGATGCGGTGCCGGGCGATGCTTGTACCGACACCGGTATACAGGTGCAATGTTCTGCGCTGATCACCGCTGCACCCTGCCCGATTCACACATACAATGGCGCCCCGCGCCAAGCTATCCGCCCGCCCATTCATTCGGTCCCGCCCGAAGATTGCGCTGGCTTAGGCGGTGCCGTACGGTGCGGGGCATTACCCTACAAAACATTAACTGGCAGGCACCCTGCGTAATGAATGACATGACCCATGGCCCGGACTCGGCCACCCTGACCCTCGGCATTCCCGATTACACCTACGCGGATCTCTACGAGCCCCAGGCCCTCGCGCGCCTGACCGCAAGCTTCGATGCTTTCCTGAGCGTCCGTGACGCCGCCATCGGCGAGCGTCTCGCAGCCTATCGCGCCAGCCAGGGCGAAGGCATGACACCGGAAGCGATCTCGTTCGTCTTGGCCGATGCCGCACCCCATCTCGGCGCCTTCCTCGCGCGCCTGTTCCGCATCGAGGCGGCGTGGGACGCACAAGGCGCAATGATTCGCGACGAAGACGAGACCGTGCTGGGGTTCCGCAACAAATTCATCGAACCGCTGGCCAAAAAACATAAGGGTGTTGATGTCGCAAGTTTCGAGCGCGGCGCATTGCAGGCCGCCGTCATTGCACTGCGCGACGCCGCTCGCGACGGCGCGCGCCTGGTGCATGATGAGGAATACCTGACGGCGCGCGCCGCTGGCCTGCTGATGGCCGAAGCACCCAACCAGAACTTTCTTGCGGGCTTGCGCAAGCATGGGCCATGGTCGGCACTGAGTGATGACGCAACACTGATCGCCACCGCGCGCCTTGTCCTTGAGCAGTGGTGCTTGACGGTGCAGTCCGACGACAACTTCCATGCCGCCGCCAGTAACGCCTGGGTCTCGTTCAAACAACCGGCCAAAACCGATGTGCAGCATCTGGTACACCACCCGGAATTTGATCGCGGCGGTTACAAGGCGTGGGCAGCGGAAGACAGCCATCGTCGTCGCCGCGATGGCTTTGCGCTCACTGATCCCCGTTACGATCAGCGTCGTGTGCTGTACGAAGTTGATCACTGCATCTACTGCCATGACCGCGACAACGACACCTGCTCGAAGGGCATGCCGAACAAAAAAGAAGGCGGCTTCAAGACCAACGCCCTGGGCGTGCCGGTGACCGGCTGCCCGCTGGGTGAAAAGATCTCTGAAATGCATGTGGTCAAGCGCCAGGGTGACAACATCGGCGCGCTCGCACTGATCGTCATCGACAACCCCATGTGTCCCGGCACTGGCCATCGCATCTGCAACGACTGCATGAAGGGCTGCATCTACCAGAAAACCGAGCCGGTCAATATTCCGCAGATCGAAACCAATGTACTGACCGATGTGCTGAACCTGCCCTGGGGTTTCGAGATCTATGCCCTGCTGACACGCTGGAACCCGCTCAACGTCAAGCGTCCGCACCTGCAGCCCTATAACGGCAAGAAGGTCATGGTGGTGGGGCTGGGCCCGGCCGGTTATACCCTCGCCCACTATTTGTTGCAGGAAGGTTTTGCGGTGGTTGGCATCGACGCGCTCAAGGTCGAGCCACTGCCCGCCTATCTGACCGGTAGCGCAACCGCTCCACCCGAGCCGGTGCGCGACTTCGCCACGCTCTATGAAGATCTCGACAAGCGCATCAACAGCGGTTTTGGCGGCGTCGCCGAATACGGCATCACCGTGCGCTGGGACAAAAATTTTCTCAAAGTGATTTATCTGACCTTGCTGCGGCGTCGCACGTTCCGCGCCTATGGCGGTGTGCGTTTTGGCGGCAGCCTGAATCTGGACGACGCATGGAACTTTGGCTTTGACCACGTCGCCCTCGCGACCGGCGCCGGCAAGCCCTCGATCATCGGGCTTAAAAACAATCTGATCCGTGGCATCCGCAAGGCCTCCGACTTCCTCATGGGTCTGCAGCTGACCGGCGCGGCCAAACACAGCTCGCTGGCCAATTTACAAGTGCGCCTGCCAGCCGGTGTGATCGGCGGCGGTCTGACGGCTATCGATACCGCGACCGAAGTCATGGCCTATTACCCGCGCCAGGTGGAAAAAACGCTTTATCGCTATGAGAGCCTGTGCGCTGACCTGGGCGCCGACGCGGTACGCGCCAAGTACGACGCCGAAGAGCTCGGCATCCTCGATGAGTATCTCGCCCACGGCCAGGCGGTGCGCGCCGAGCGGGCGCGCGCGACTACGGCCGGCGAACAGCCTGACTTCGTGCCGTTGGTAAAGAGCTGGGGTGGCGTTACCTTGTTCTATCGCAAGAGCCTGAACGACTCACCGGCCTATCGTCAGAATCACGAAGAAGTGAACGAGGCCCTGCAGGAAGGCATCTATATCGCCACCGGCATGAACCCGGAAGAAGCTTTTGCCGATGAGTTTGGTGCCTTGAAATCAGTGCGCTTTTCGCGCGGCAAAGGCGAAAGTGAACTTGAGTTGCCCTTGAAGGCTTTGTTTGTGGCGGCCGGCACCTCGCCCAATATCATCTATGAGCAGGAACACCCCGGCACCTTCGATCTCGACGGCAAGTTTTTCCGGCGCTACGAGCCGGTAGATGGCAAGCTCACCGCTGCCGAAGGATCCCTGATCCCAAAACTTGGGCTGCCCTCGCCGTTTACTTCCTACGAGCGTGATGGGCGCTTCGTGACCTTCTATGGGGACAACCATCCGGTGTATGCCGGTAACGTGGTGAAGGCCATGGCCAGCGCCAAGGACGGGTATCCCTATATCGTTGCACTGTTCAAAGACCACATCGCCGCGCTCAAGGCCGACGACCATCCGCTGCGTGAAGTGGATTTGCGCCACTTCATCGCGCGCTTGGATGAGTCGTTCATTGCGACCGTGGTGGCGGTCAATCGCCTGACCCCGACCATCATCGAGGTCATCGCCCATGCCCCGGCGGCCGCCGCCAAGTTTGAGCCCGGCCAGTTCTACCGTGTGCAAAACCCCGAAGCTTTTGCGCCGCGCGTGGACGGCACCGTACTTGCACCGGAAGGCCTGGCGCTGACCGGCGCCTGGGTCGATAAGGAGCAGGGCCTGGTGTCCTTGATTGCCCTCGAGATGGGTACCTCGTCGCGCCTGCTGCAACGTTTCCGGACGGGCGACCCGTTGGTGGTGATGGGTGTCACCGGTACGCCCACCCATATTCCGCAAAACAGTACGGTGCTGATGGTCGGCGGCGGTCTGGGCAATGCCGTGCTGTTCTCCATTGGCAAGGCCATGCGCGCGGCCGGCAACAAAGTGTTGTACTTCGCCGGTTACAAAAAGCCGCAGGACGTCTTCAAACACGATGATATCGAAGCCGCTGCCGACATCGTGGTGTGGGCGGTTGATCCGGGTCCGGACGTCACCGCCATCAGTCCCCGTCGTGCCCAGGACAAGAGCTTTGTCGGCAACGTTGTGCAGGCCATGATTGCCTACGCCGAAGGCAAGCTCGGTGAGGTGGCGCTGCCGCTCAATACCATGGAAGAACTCATCGTGATCGGATCCGATCTCATGATGGCGGCGGTCAAACGTGCGCGGCACGAAGTGCTGGCACCCTACTTAAAACCCGACCATGTGGCCATCGGTTCGATCAACTCACCCATGCAATGCATGATGAAAGGTGTGTGCGCGCAGTGTCTATGCAAACACATCGATCCCGTCACCGGTGAAGAGAGCTTCGTATATTCCTGCTACAACCAGGACCAGCCGCTGGACGCAGTGGATTTCCCCAATCTGCGTGCGCGTCTGCGCCAGAACACGGTGCAGGAGAAGCTTTCCAACATGTATCTGGATCACCTGTTGGCCAGCGGCGCATCCTGAGCCAGCGTATTGGACGGCGGCGTGCGCAAAGCCGCCGCCTGTCCTGCGCAGCACCTGCCTCACACGTTTGTTGACCTGCGCGCTTGCTGGCCTTTTGCGGCCGGTGACATAATTGCCGCACCACAATCAGCGGAGATCCCCATTGGACTGCTATCCCCCTCGATAGCCGTCTGCTCCAGTGCCCATCGGCCCCACGCCAGCGTGGTGTCAGGCCGGAGTAGGACGGGAAACCAACCTATCCGGATGACCAACGCAGCGCCGCCTGTTCCGCCCAGGCCCTGGAGCCCGACATGCTGAATCTTTTTGCACTCGAGAATGGCCGCTTGAAGGGCGGCCTGGTGCTGGGACCGCTCGACCAAGTGGAGATTGGCCCGCCGGGCCCGATCTGGGTCGATCTCGAAGCCCCGACCGAAGCGGAAAAAGCCTGGATCACCGCGCGCTTTGGTCTGACCATTCCCGATGACGTCGCCGACGAGGACATCGAAGAATCGGCGCGCTTCTACGAAGAAGACAACGGCGAATTACACATCCGCTCCGACTTTCTCATCGACGACGATGAAGTGCCGCGCAACGTGCGTGTCGCGTTTATTCTTTTTAATCAGGTGCTGTTCTCAGTACATGACGAAGACCTCCCGGTATTTCGTCTGCTGCGTTTGCGCGCACGACGCATTCCCGCCCTGATTGGCGACGACAAAGACGTGCTGCTGCGTTTGTACGATGCCGACGTCGAGTATTCAGCCGACGCGCTCGAAGGTATCTACGACAACCTGGAACAGCACAGTGCTACGGTTCTGACCACCGATGTCAGCGATGCAGAAGCCGGCAAGGTGCTGGCCGCCATCGCCCACGAAGAGGATCTGAACGGCCGCATACGCCGCAATGTGATGGACACCCGCCGTGCCGTCAGTTTTCTGCTGCGTGGTCGCATGTTGAATCCCGAGCAAGTGGAAGCGTCGCGTCAACTGCTGCGTGATATCGACTCCCTCGATTCCCACACTGCCTATCTGTTCGACAAGATCAACTTCCTGATGGACGCGACCGTCGGCTTCATCAATATCAATCAGAACAAGATCATCAAAATCTTCTCGGTGGTGAGTGTGGCCCTGCTGCCACCAACTTTAATCGCAAGCATTTACGGCATGAACTTCCGCTACATGCCGGAGCTGGCCCAAAGCTGGGGTTATCCCCTGGCGCTGGGATTGATGACCGCCTCGGTTGCCGCACCGATGATTTATTTCTGGAAAAAGGGCTGGTTGCGTTAAGGGCGGGCCCAGCTTGGTTTATGGTCGTCGTGTAGGTCCGAAATTATTCGGACAATGAAAATAATTTCCGAATAAATTCGGTCCTACAGGGGCGC
>JANOXY010000754.1:0-2043 GCA_031418675.1 Pseudomonadota bacterium | reverse complement strand
CTGCCGCGATCGCGGCCCCGATGCCAACCATCTCCGCTGCATCGGCATGGGTGCCGGGCACCAGTTGGCCATGTTTATCGAGGTGGCCATAAAAGCGCGAGGTGGTGAAACCCAGCGCACCGGCCGCCAAGGCCTCACCGGTGATGGTTGCCATTTGTGCGACATCGGCGGCCGTTGATTCTTCGTAACAGCGATCGCCCATCACGTAGTAACGCACCGCGACGTGGGGTACCTGGGCACCCACATCCATGACGTAGGGGGTGTCGATGCTGTCGAGATATTGGCCGAAACTTTCCCAGCCCCAGGGGATGCCTTCGTGCAGCGCCGTGCCGGGAATATCCTCAACCGCTTCCATCAACTCAACGAGCGTTGTTTCGGTGCCCGGCCGCACCGGTGCGAAGCCCACCCCACAATTGCCCATCACGATGGTCGTCACGCCATGCCAGCAACTGGGCGTGAGCTGTTTGTCCCAACACACCTGGCCATCGTAGTGGGTATGGATGTCGACAAAGCCGGGTGTCAACACACAGCCGCGCCCGTCGATGACACGCTGGGCCGTGCCCACAATCGCACCCTGCGCACTGGTGTGCACGAGGGCAATCTTGCCCGCGGCGATCGCTACTTCGCCGCGATAGGCCGCGGCACCGGTGCCGTCGACGATACGAACATTGCGTATCAACAGGTCATACATGGCCGCGTCTCCCGCTGGTTGGTGAGTGAGTAGCGAACTCAGCGCTGATCGACGCCGCTGCGCAACAAAGAGCCGGCCAAGGCACCGGTATGTTGTCCGGACTCCATGAATACGCGACCGTTGACCAAGGTGTAGTCATAACCTTCGGCTTTTTGAATCAAACGTCCCGCACCGCCGGGCAGATCACGCACGTAATCGGGCATGTTCAAGCGCATACCCTCGAGATCGAGCACGTTGATGTCGGCATAGGCGCCGGGTTTGAGCACACCACGATCGGTAATACCAAACAACTCGGCGGTATCGGAAGTCAAACGACGGATCGCATCTTCAATGCCAAACGCGCCGCGCTTGCGCACCCAATGGGTCAAGAACCAGGTGGGCTGACTGGCATCCATGATCTGGCCAACGTGGGCGCCGGAATCGGCGAGACCCAGCACCACCATCGGATCGAGCAGCATTTCTTCCACGGCCGCAAAATCCGGATTCAGGATCGGATGATTGATGTAAGCCTGACCAGCCGAGGCGATCATCAAATCCATATAGGCCTCGGCCATCGACACACCCCGCGCAGCGGCAATCGCTGGCAAAGCTTTGGCGGGATTTGGCTGGTAATCCGGATCGGGCCCTTCGAGCAGATACAGGTGGGCAAGCTCCTTCGCATCGGGCCCGTTCTCCTGGGCTTCTTTGACCAGCTGCGCGCGGCGTTCCGGGTTGGCGTAAACCGCGAGTTTTTCCGCCACGGAGAGGCTGCGCATGGCGCGCCACGAGGCATTGCGATCAAAGGGGCTGCGGATGTGCGGCCCAAACAGCACACCGATGCCACGGGCCGTGGTTTGCGGCCGCACGTTGGCACCAGCGGCGTTACGCGCGGCGGTAAATTCCATGATCTTGCGATACTGCTCAGGCAGATGGGGAAACTGAAAAAACGCAAAGGTCACGGGGCGACCGGTGGTGTGGGAGAGATCGGCCATCCAATCGATTTCTTTTTTTGACTTGGCCCAGGTGGTCGGGTCGTCGGTCTCAAAACGCGGCACCACTTCGAACACACCGCGGCCACGTTTGCGCATCGGATCAGCCAGCGCAAAGAGCTCGTCACGCAGGGCAAACGTGCCCGGCACCGGCCGCCCATCGGGCACCCGGTGACCGAGCACGCGGGAACTGGAAAACCCTAAAGCGCCGGCCGCGATCGCTTCATCGACGGTCTTGACCATGACTTCCAGTTCGTCGGCGGTCGGGTGTGCATCACTGTCGATACAACGCTCGCCCATGCCGTAGAAACGCACCGCGCAATGGCCGACCATGCCACCCAGGTTGATGCCCTTGGGCATGGCGTCCAGGGCGTCGTAGTACTC
>JANOXY010000753.1:0-4776 GCA_031418675.1 Pseudomonadota bacterium | reverse complement strand
AGTGCTATCAGTCTTTCCTCGATGTGGGCCCTCGGCGCATCTCTCCGTTCTTTGTTCCGAGCAACATCATAAACATGGTGGCCGGAAATCTCTCGATCAAGTATGGGTTCAAAGGTCCGAACTACGCGATTGTATCGGCGTGTTCGACTGGCGCGCACTGCATCGGACTGGCAGCGCGCACCATTGAGCGTGGGGAGCAGGACATTATTATAGCGGGTGGTTCGGAGTTCGCGACCTGCCCAACTGGAATAGGTGGCTTTGCTTCAGCAAAAGCCTTGTCAACGCGTAACGAAGACCCGACAGCCGCAAGCCGGCCATGGGATGCCGAACGCGATGGCTTCGTACTCGCTGACGGCGCCGGGATTTTGGTTCTGGAATCGCTCGAACACGCGCAGGCCCGTGGCGCTCACATCTACGCTGAACTGGTCGGCTTCGGCATGAATAGTGATGCTTACCATATGACCGCACCTTCGCCAAACGGCGAAGGTGCGGCCGATTGCATGGCGCTTGCATTAGCCGACGCCAAGCTGAATCCTGACGACATCGACTACATCAATGCGCACGGCACCTCAACACCGGCCGGGGATAAAGCAGAGACAGAGGCCGTCAAGCGCGTATTCAAAGATCACGCGTACACATTGGCCATGAGTTCGACCAAATCCATGGTTGGCCACATGCTCGGTGCTGCCGGCGGCGCCGAAGCAGTGTTTTCTATTCTTGCGCTCCGCGATCAGATTGCACCACCGACCATCAATCTCAATACACCCGACCCGGAGTGCGATCTCGACTATGTTCCGAATGTTGCGCGACCCATGAAAATCAAATATGCGCTTTCCAATTCGTTCGGATTCGGGGGCACCAACGGCACGTTGATTTTCCGCCAGTTCTAGTGAGGCCGTGGCGCGCTTGACGGCAGTCTGCCGGCCAATACGCGCGTCACTCGGCCGCAGTGCATGTATGCTGATTGGCGAGACACTCAGCAATATGCCTCTACCACGCAACGACACACTTCTGGAGCGCAACCTCGCGCGCCGCGCCATCACAGAAATAGTCCGCGCGGCAACAGTTGAGGCGGTACAGCAGTTCGCGTCCAAAGCACAAATTTGCCTTATTACTCCGGCCATCCTGCTCGCCACGAATGAAACATTCATTCGCAACTTGGCGCTCGGGTTGGGGGTTATCGCGCAGACAAGTTTTTGCGATCAAAGTCAGCGGCCGGGTAATAACGACCTGGCACTTGTGCTTGCCCGCCAGCCGCGTACCCATAGCGAATTAGCGTGAAAGTCCGACGATCCGCGCTCATCGTAGTGGCGTCGGCGGGGGTGCTGGCAGGGCTGGTTTTTGCTGCTTTCGATTACGCAAGTCGCCTAGCCATGGAACAACCGAATGCGATTCGTGGACCGGTGCTCTTCACGGTGTCCTCCGGCTCGGATTTAGGGCGCGTAGCCGCGGACCTTGAGCATGCCGGACTCATCTCTCATCACGCTTATTTCGAATGGCGAGCGCGCTGGACGGGTGTGGCGGGTGCCTTGCAAGCTGGTACCTATGAGGTGCTGCCCATGGAGAGCGGGGCGGCCGTTTTGGCAAAAATCGTCGGCGGTCGAACCAAAACATTCACCATCACATTTGTCGAGGGGATCCGATTTAGCGATCTTCGCCGTGTGCTTGATGCTCATGCTTACGTCGCACACACCTTGGCCGGTCGCAGCGATGACGAGGTAATGGCGGCACTCGGAATCTCGGGTCAGCGCGCGGAAGGGCAATTTTTCCCGTCCACCTACCACTTCAAAGCGGCGACCACCGATCGAGAACTGCTCCGGCGGACTTATCGACGAATGCAGACAGAGTTGAATTCCGCCTGGGCACGTCGCGCCGCGCAACTCCCGTACAAGTCGCCCTACGAAGTGCTCATCATGGCTTCGATTATCGAGAAAGAAACCGCGCGCGCCGAGGAGCGACCGGCTATAGGGGGCGTTTTTGTGCGGCGCCTTGCCAAAGGTATGAAATTGCAGACCGACCCAACGGTTATCTATGGTCTGGGCAACGCCTACAACGGCGATCTTCGTCGTGCTGATCTCGAGCGCGACACACCCTACAACACCTATACCCGCAGCGGTTTGCCACCGACGCCGATCGCGCTGCCAGGTGCCGCCGCACTCGGCGCAGCTGTCGCTCCGGCTTCGGGCAACGCGCTTTATTTTGTCGCGCGCGGTGATGGTACTCACCAGTTCTCCGCTAATCTGAGCGAGCACGACGATGCAGTACGGAAGTTTCAGCTGCGAGGCCGCCAATGAACGAGGAAATATTCATCACGCTTGAAGGTATCGAGGGCGTCGGTAAAACCAGCGCGGTTGATTGTGTAACAAGCTGGTTGCGGACCCAGGGCCGGGTAGTCACCGTCACCCGTGAACCCGGGGGGTCACAGCTAGGGGAGCGTGTGCGTGCCCTGGTGCTGGAACACAATGGCGTAGCTATCGCGCCGCTGGCCGAACTATTACTCATGTTCGCAGCCCGCGCACAGCATCTGCACGAACGCATTCGTCCAGCACTGGCACGTGGCGAGGCAGTCGTCTGTGATCGTTTTAGCGATGCCACCTATGCCTATCAAGGTGGTGGGCGAGGTCTGCCGGCTGCTCAAATCGCTGCAGCCGCAACCCTGGTCCACGGCGACCTTCAGCCGACGCTGACCATTCTGCTTGATGCGGCGCCAGAAGTGGGGTTGAGCCGTGCCCGCGCGCGCAGCGCAGCCGATCGATTCGAGGTGGAGCAGATAAGCTTTTTTGAGCGTGTACGTCTGGCCTATCTGGATCTCGCACAGCGCGAACCCCGCCGATTTGTGGTCATCGACGCTAGCCAGGATCTGGCCAGCGTCCACGGCGCCATCCGCGCCAGTCTCAGCGAGCGCCTGACATGAGCGCTCCCTATCCGTGGTTGGCCGCGCCATGGTCCGATCTGGCAACACGCGCAGCGAACAATACACTCGGACACGCCTACCTGCTCTGCGGCCGGGAAGGTCTCGGCAAGTTTGCTTTCGCAGAAAACTTTGCCCATGGCCTGCTGTGTGAAATGAGGCCCTCCGACGCTCACGCCTGCGGTCGCTGCCGCGGTTGCCTGTTAACCGCCAGCGGCAACCATCCGGATCTGAATCTGGTCTCCCCTGTAGAAGACCGAAAATCCATCGTGATTGACCAGGTTCGCGAGCTCATCGAATTTTTTACTCTCAAGGCCCACTACCATGGTCGTAAGATCGGCATCGTGGGTCCTGCCGATAAAATGAATACGGCCGCGGCCAACGCCCTGCTGAAAATTCTCGAGGAGCCGCCCGCAAGCGCGCTCCTGATGCTGGTCGCTAACCGCCCCGCCCAACTGCCCGCCACCGTTCTCAGTCGTTGTCAGCGTATCAACTTTCCAATGCCGGCCTGGGATGTGCGCGAACACTGGCTGGCCGAGCAACTGGCGGCTGGCGCGCCCAGGCCAAACACGGCTGACTTGACCTTGCATGGGGCACCGCTCGAGATGCTCGCGCAATTGGATTCGCCGCGCCCGCAGCTCATGAACGACATTATCACTGCGCTACGGGCCAGCTTGGATGGTCGTTCGAATCCGCTCGAGTGCGCGCGCGCTTTCGCCGATGTAGACGTCAGGCGCTATCTCGATGCGCTGGAACTGGTGGTGCAGGCCGCAGCTCAATTGCGTGCGGGCCACGCACCAGGGCAACTGCGCATGCCTCCCATCAGCCAGCGCCAGTTGCAGGAAATCTCAGATAAATTACACTTCGACAGCCTGCTGACCTATCTCGATCTAGTGGGCGCCAGTCGCGCGATGGTGCTACGTTCCAGCGGCATACGCGGCGCTGAAGTGATAGAAAACCTCTGGCAGGGTTGGATGAAAAGCACGCAAATGGAGATGGCGCCATGAGCGCAGTCGGTAAGAACCCTCGTCAGGGTATTCTGTCCCTGACCATACGCGACAAGAGCTCGCTGTATGCGGCCTACATGCCCTTCGTCAAAAATGGTGGTTTGTTCATTCCCACCAACAAGGTCTACAAGATCGGTGACGAAGTTTTCATGCTGTTGACCCTGACCGACAGCAAGGAAAAACTGCCCGTGGCCGGGCGCGTGGTCTGGATCACACCGCGTGGTGCGCAGGGCAACAAAACCGCCGGTATCGGTGTGCAGTTCAGCGAACTCGACAACGGTGCGACCCGCAACAAAATCGAAACCCAGCTGGCCGGCGCCCTGAAGTCCGACCGTCAAACCCACACGATGTAAGTCCGCGCGCGGTGCTGTGACCGCGCCAGCGGCCAGGAACGCGCATGCAACTCGTCGACTCCCACTGCCATCTGCCCCTGATCGAAGCGGGGGAGGCGGGTCTCGAAGGTATCCTGACCCGAGCCGCAGCGGCGGGCGTCGGTCATATGCTCTGCGTTTCGGTCGATTTGGAATCCTATGCCGGGGTTGCCGATCTGGCCCGCAGCTTCCCACAAGTCTCGGCATCGGTTGGTGTGCATCCCAATACCGACCACGACGCCCGCGAGCCGAGCATTAGCGAGCTGGTGGACGAGGGTGGTCAGGATTACGTCGTTGCGATTGGCGAAACCGGCCTGGACTATTTCCGCAGCGAAGGTGATCTCGAATGGCAGCGCACACGCTTTCGCCACCACATTCGGGCGGCGCGCGAGCTGGCCAAACCGCTGATCATCCATTGCCGGGACGCTGCCAGCGACGTTATCCGTGTGTTGCGCGAGGAGCATGCTGAGGAGGTCGGCGGCGTCAT
>JANOXY010000752.1:0-1966 GCA_031418675.1 Pseudomonadota bacterium | reverse complement strand
CGGCGCATCACCTCGGCGCGCGTGGCAGGCGTCAGGCAATGGGTGGTGTGGGTGGCCTTGATCACACGCTGCTCAGATTCAGAAAAGTCTCGGAAGCTCGATGGTGTGAGATAAAACGCCTCAATTACCAGTTCGAAGCGGCCCGATGCCACCGCGTCCTGTAGTGCAGCAAAGGCGGTGGCACGGACCTGCTGCTCATCGTGAAAGAGCTTCAGGATGTCGTTGAACGCACCGGCGAACAACGGCTCGCAGACGTAGAAGTCGCCACCTGCTTTGAGCACACGACGAATTTCTCGCAGCGCCTGGGGCAAAACCTCGCGTGGCACGTGGTGCAGTGATTTGAGCATCATCACCACATCGACGCTGCCCTCGGCACAATCGATGGCTTCGGCGCTGCCGTAACGGAATTCCACATTCGGCAGCGGCGGCGCGGCAAGATTGAGCCCATGCTGAATTTTATCGACTTCGTAGGCGAGCACGCGGCGGTCGTGCCCTGTGGCGGCCAGCGCCCGGGTGTTGACCGCGGCGCCACAGCCCAGCTCGACCAGTAGTTTGCCATCGAGGTTGAGCAAGCGCTCGACCATCTCACGATCACCACATTGCTGGGTGATGTCGTGGTGCGTCAGCTGCATGGCGGCTGCGCTCACGGGCTCAACGCGTGACCAGGCCGCGCACGACGCTGTTGCGACTGTTCAGATCTTCTTCGATCGCCTGCCAGTCCACCGGATGAGGCACGGCGATGCCACGCTGACAGGCGGGCCGCGCTTCGAGGCGATCCAGCCAGGCCTTGAGATTGTCCAAGCCGTCGATACTGCTGCCGCCCCAGAAATGGATGCGCACCCAGCTCCAGTTGGCAATGTCGGCAATGCTGTATTCGTCACATAGAAAGTCGCGACCTTCGAGCTGCTTGTCCAGCACTTCGAACAGACGACGGCATTCGTTCTGATAGCGGGCAATGGCCGACGGGATCTTCTCGGGAAAGTAACGGAAGAAGACATTTGATTGGCCCATCATGGGACCGATACCTGCCATCTGGAACATCAGCCACTGGGTGACGCGGGATTCGCCCTTGGCATCAAGTGGCATGAGCTGGCCCGATTTTTTCGCCAGGTAGAGCATGATTGCGCCTGATTCGAAGATCGCGAAGTTGTCGTTGTCGCGATCGACGATGACCGGGATGCGTCCGTTTGGACAGAGCGCGGTAAACCACGCTTCTTTTTGCACGCCGGTCATGATGTCGACGTGATGGACGGTGTAGGGCATGCCGATCTCTTCGAGCATGACGGAGACTTTCCAGCCATTGGGAGTGGCGGCGGTATAAAGCTCAATCATCGTGATTATTCTCCGGTGGACTGTGCCGTTGATGGTAGTCGATGCGTGGCAGGCTTGGCATCCGCGCCGGTGATAGGTGCGGTGTCAAAAGCATCGCAGTCAGCCTTGAAAACGCGACGATACAACCCATTTTGTCCCCAACGTCAGCAATCAATTGGAGACTGATCCGATGCGCACCACGATCCACGAACCCTTTACCACCATCCGTCGCCTGCAGGACGAAATGAATCGTGCCTTTGGTGGCGCGACACTTAATCCTGACGACAATTCGACCTCGGCCGTCAGCCATTGGGTGCCCGCGGTTGATATCCACGAAGAGCCGGAGCGTTATGTAATCAGCGCCGATGTGCCGGGTGTCGACCCCAGCACCATCGACATTACGCTTGAGCACGGGGTGCTCACCATTAACGGTGAACGCCGCAGTGCGCGCAGTGAGGAGCGTGCCGGTGGCGCACGGCGGGTCGAGCGCGTGTACGGCAACTTTTATCGTCGCTTCGCCTTGCCCGACAGCGCCGACGCCGAGCAGGTAGAAGCACGCAGTGTGAATGGCGTGCTGGAGGTGACGATACCCAAAAAAGCCCTGCCTCAACCGCAGAAAATCAAGGTCACTGGCTAACTCGGCTGCGCCTTGAGG
>JANOXY010000751.1:0-2201 GCA_031418675.1 Pseudomonadota bacterium | reverse complement strand
GATCCGCTAGGCGAATTCCGGGCCGGAAACGGCCGGGGCGATCAAACCGGATCCGGCGATGCTGCGTGCCTGCCTGCAGGCCATGAAGGTCGAGGCGAACGACGCCGTCTACGTAGGCGACATGGCGCTCGACGCCGAGGCCGGCCGGCGCGCTGGCGTCCGCGTGGTCCTGGTGGCCGGGGGCTCGAGTGAGCTCGGCGAGCTCCACGCCACCGGCTGCCCGGTCGTCCCGGCCCTTCCCGACCTTTCCGGGCTGCTCCTGTGAGCCTCCGGGGGTCCCGATGGTTCCGGGCCCGGGACTATGCGACGACGCAAGTCGACTCGAATTGCGTCCATGCGAGGTTCGATCCGCAGAACGATTATCAATCACGTCGCAGGGATGGGAATTGCGATCGCGGCAATAGCGATTGCGTCGCACGACGCGTTTGCCGTCACGTTGCAGATGCTTCCAATCGACGCGGGCAACGCCATTGATTGCCGCGATGGCGCAAATCTAGGCGTCGTGCCGCATGCCTACTATCGCGGCGTTAAAAGTTGAATAACGTCAATAAAAAGGCTCGCGTCCCGAATGGCATCAACTTAAGGCGGTAGTTGTTTGTAGGGCGTAGGTTGCGTGGTATTTCGCGCGAGGCTTGCGAAGGTGCTTGAACGGCTTGGGGCGGCGTTTCCTCAGTCGAGGTTCACGGCGGTTGGGTCGCTCGGGGTTGACGATTAGCTCTGGGAACGCGGTGTTGCCGTCGGCGTGTGCCAGTGCCCGCAGCGCGTCGATGAAGCTGATCCGTCGCACACTCACTCCTTGGCGTTTGGCGGCCTCGCGCATTATCAGTCGCACCAAGTTGTAGGCCAAGGCGAACATCGTCGCTTCCTTGAGGACGCCTTCCACCGACTCGCAGTGCAGCGCGTCCATGCCCAGGGTGATCTTGAGGTGCTTGAAGTTGGTTTCGATCTGCCAGCGATCAAAGTAGAGTTGTGCCAGCGCCGCTTTGGAATAGCGATCGGCGTCGATGAGTGTTGTGACCAGTGTGATTTGTTTGACGCGGAACCCGGGTCGGTCGATTTGGTACCGCAGTTCGCGGACGAGCAGGCTTTCCGGCAGCGCTGCGAACTGTTCTGGGGATAGATGCTTGGGACAAGCGGCGGGCTTAAACCATTCGACCAACTGGTCCAGCTCGCCAAGCGATTTGACCCAGCGCGATGTGGGCAGACCTTTTTTCGAGGCGGACTTGCCACGGACTGCCTGGCGATGCGGCCGAGCCGAGGTGAAGTCCACAATCTGCTTCTGATGCATCCGAAACACGCCGTGTAGTGAACGTCCCAATAACAGGGCCAAATGCACGAACGAGCAAAATGCCCGGTCGCCCACCAGCACGTCGTCGGCAGCCAATTCAGGATGCAGTTCGGCGACTTGCGATTGATCGTGCGTGCGCAGGGGCGCAATCAGCATCTTGAGCATGAGCCCCGTTTCATAGTGCATCAGCGCCAGCCAATGAGCCACCGGAAAACCGCAGCCCTTGGCTTGTTGGCCGGGTTGCCCAAACTCGGCCTGCAGCGCCGGCACGTCGGGCATCGAAAAAGTGGAACCATCCACCAAGAGCACGCGGTGACCCAACCAGCGAGCCGTATCCAGTGCCGCTTGTCCCAGTTGCGAGACGGTTTGCGCCAGTAAGCTTTCCAGCGCGGCGCGGGGGAGCCGCGAGCGGGCCGTGCAGTAAGCCTGGGGCGAGAACTCCTCCCCAGAAATGCGCGACAGATGGCTGCAGGCCGTGTTGCCGTAGAGTATTTGCAGCAGGAATAGCCGCACCGTGAGTGTGGGCGGCAACAACCGCTTGCGCCATTGATGCTCGGCGGCGCGACAAGCGTCTTCAATCACCTGATCGCTGAACTGACGTGACCAATGAGCCTTGATCTGATTGATCGCTTGCGCGACACTCGCCAGCATGACGAACCTCCTGCTGAGTAGAAAAGAAATGTCAGTCTCCTTCCTCTACGCAGCGACGGTTCGCGCCCGCTTCGCCAGCACCGCTATCGCAGCATTGCTTCACGCCGACCTCGCAATGTGTTACGACTAAGTTGATGCCATTCGGGACGCGACTCTTTAGCCCGTCGCACCGATGTTTGCGGCGTGCTTACTCCAGCGTCGCCAGCACGTCGTGCGCGGCGGCCACGGTGGCGTCGATGTCGGCTTCGGTGTGGGCCGCCGA
>JANOXY010000750.1:0-2147 GCA_031418675.1 Pseudomonadota bacterium | reverse complement strand
CGGCATCACGCTGGGCCGCATGGGCGTGCAGGTCAGCCCGGCAGCGACCATTGCCGAAGCGACGGATTTACTTCGCGAGCAAATTTTTGATTTGTGTCTGACTGACATGCGACTGCCCGACGGCAACGGCCTGGACCTGGTGGCCGATATCGCACGTCGCCATCCGGGCATGCCGGTCGCGGTCATTACCGCTCACGGCAATATGGAATCGGCCATCGCTGCGCTGAAATCCGGTGCCTTTGATTTTGTTACCAAGCCCGTTGATCTTAAAGACCTGCGCAATCTCATCACCCAGGCGCTTAAGTTGCGCGGCTCGCCCGCAGCCCCCTCGCGGGCCTTGATCGGCGCTTCAGCCGCCATCGAACGTCTGCGCGAAACCGTCGCCAAGCTCGCTCGTAGCCAGGCGCCGGTTTACATCAGCGGTGAGTCGGGGGTCGGCAAGGAACTGGTGGCACGCCTCATTCATGAACAAGGCGCACGTGCCATGGCGGCCTTTGTGCCGGTCAACTGCGGGGCGATACCCAACGAGCTGATGGAAAGTGAGCTGTTCGGTCATCGCAAAGGCAGTTTCACCGGCGCAGTAGCGGATAAACCCGGCCTGTTTCAGGCCGCCGATGGCGGCACCTTGTTCCTTGATGAAATCGCTGAGCTGCCCCTGCATATGCAAGTCAAGCTGCTGCGGGCTATTCAAGAAAAGCGTGTACGGCCTATCGGTGCCGACAGCGAGGTGGCGGTTGATTGCCGCATTCTTAGTGCCACCCACAGGAAGCTGGCCGAGTTGGTCACCGCCGGCCAATTCCGCCAGGACCTCTACTACCGCATCAACGTCATCGAGCTCAGCGTGCCACCCCTGCGCGAACGCGGCGACGACATCAACATGCTGGTTGCGCATTTCCTGGCCAAAAAGAGTGCGGATTTCGGTGTCAGTGTGCCGACCTTGACGCCCGACGCCCTCACGGCTTTGTGCGCCTATGGTTTTCCCGGCAACGTCCGTGAACTGGAGAACATTCTCGAACGCGCGCTGACCTTGTGCGAAAACGACCAGATCAAGGCCGCTGATCTGCGTCTGCCCGAGGGCCAGCCAAGCTCGAGTGCCGACGAGGCCAATGGTGAGTTGCAGGACTATCTCGATGACGTCGAGCGGCGGCGCATCCTTGCCGCTCTTGAGCAAACGCGCTGGAACAAAACCAAGGCCGCCAAACTACTGGGCATCACCTTTCGCGCACTGCGATACCGCTTGCAGAAGCTGAATATCGAAACCTGAGCTTGCCCGCCAATCCGACGATTTTTGTCACATTGTGACGTTGCGAGGGCCTTAGTAGCGAGTTCAGACCCTGGGATAACTGCAAGGATCGGAATTCTTACCAGCAAAATCCATAGCTTAAACCCGGTGCCACGATATGGCATGGAAGCTGCTAATAATCGCTGCACGAACTGGGGGCCGGGAGATAACCGGGCTCAAGCGGAGATTCACCGGGTGGTAGCCGCACAGGTTGATGGCCCGGGACGATCGGCGAAACGAAGTAAAGTAACTTGATCTCGAGGAGAGACAACACATGAAGATGCAGAAACAGCAGGGTTTTACCCTTATCGAGTTGATGATCGTCGTAGCGATCATCGGCATCCTGGCCGCGGTCGCGATTCCGGCCTACCAGGACTACACCGTCCGCGCCAAAGTGACTGAGGGTCTGTCTTTGGCCAGCGCTGGCAAGACCGCCGTATCGGAGTACTTCTCCGCCAATGGCACACTACCAGGCGACAATACCGAGGCCGGTATGGCAGGCGCCGAAGATATTTCGGGTAATTCGGTCGACAGCGTCACCGTCAGTACCGGCGGCGTAATCACCGTGGTCTTTTCAGCTACCGCTGTCGATGGCTCGACGCTGCAGCTGACCCCGGCAACTTCCGCAGGCAAGATCGTCTGGACTTGCGAGGCGGGCGCCACCAATGGCCTGGAAGGCAAGTACCTGCCTTCGTCCTGCCGGTAAACAAGGCTGGCGTAAGCTGAGCTCGAAGCACGCTGCGCAACGCGCAGCGTGCTTTTTTTTTGCCTGACTTCCAAGCGCCGGGACTGACGAAGCCAACATGAATCGACGGGCCACCTTAAGCGGGCTAGTGCTCGTCGCCCTGGTGGCGCTGGTCTATCT
>JANOXY010000749.1:0-9730 GCA_031418675.1 Pseudomonadota bacterium | reverse complement strand
CCAACAACGCCCGCGCCACGCCGACGCCGTCCTCTTCGCCCAGTTCCATGTCGAGCAGCAGGACATCAACCGGCTGCTGCGCGACAAATTGACAGGCCGCAGCGCCGCTGTAGCCGCTGCCGACCACCGTGATAGCGTGGTCGGTGCCCAGCCGCTGGGTGAGTAAATCGGTGACGAGTTTGTGATCATCCACCACGTAAACGCGGTAGGGCGGTGGCAGCGACGCGTATTCCTGCATGTACATGCACTCCCTATGCATGGGGACAGGTTTCCCGTTCTGGTGGGAGATAGGCGGGATGTCATGCATCCCTACCGGTGGCCATTATCGCCCGACCTGCGTGAAAGGCGTCAATCCCACTAACGGTAGGCATTCAGCCCGACAAAGGTGCCACCATTGGCTTGCGTGAGGCGCCGCATGAGGGCGGCGAAGCGTACGGCCGACTCCTGGTAGAGCTTGCTCTGGTTACCAAAACTGGCGGGAAAACCGATGGCATGGATGCGCACTCGTGGATGGCCGCTGGCGTCGGGCGGGTTGATGCGGCTTACGTAATCGACCACTTCATGGATCGAGTCATTGGCAAACTCGTCGCCAAATATAAACAGGCTGATCTTGCGGTCGGGGCGGTAGAAGTCTTCGATAGCTTTATAAATTCCATCGCGAGGATTGCTGTTTGATGGCGCATCCCAGCGGTCCAGCTCAGCCAGGATTTGCGCCCGTTGAGCAGCGGTATCGGGCAACCATCGCTGCTGGGTGTCTTCGAACATATAAAGACCGCCGTCGCTCAAAACCTGCAGACCTTTGATGTGCGGATAAACAGCGAGGGTGTCTTGCATCTGTCGCTTGAGTTTGTCCCACGCGTGGCTCTTCATGCTGCCCGAGGTATCGATGATGAAGATCAGATAGTCGCTGTCGATGGGAATACCACCCACCAAAGCCGGCTGCTGACGTTGGCGTTGGCTGAGAAGGCGTTTCATTTCTTCAGTCAGCCGCTGCTGGGCGATGCGCAGTCTGCCTAACTCTGCGGCGTCTTTTGCCACGCGTTCGTCGGCGCTGTGTGCACTCATCTGGGCGGCGAGCATGGCCGCGCGCAGACGCTGTGCTTCAACTTGCAGCGCGCGCAGTTGTGGCGTGGTGAGGTCAAGCTCGGCTTGCGCTTTGCTGCGCTCGTCCTGCAGTACAAAGAGCTCGCGTTGCAATTGTGAGATCTGCGCCACGCGCGGATCGTCCTGCGGCTCGGGCGCAACAGTGGGCGGTGGTTTGGAAATCATGAGCAGCAGAATGATGGCGCCGATGCCGCAGGTGATCACATCCAGAAATGCGATGCTGATCGATTCTTCGGCGCGCCGGGACAGCTTCATGGCCAGTCTTTTGATGGGCTCAGGAACGAGCCCTGGGTATAACGCGCCAGCTGCCAGTAGGCAGCGGCAGCGGCCGGATCACCGTCCAGGGGCAGCAGGATGGTATTCACGGGAATGCCACGTGGTAGCCGGTCCCGTGCGCGTTCAAACAGGCGCAGTCGCTCACGGCCATCGACATTGCCGCTGGTGCGCAGTTCTAGCCCCTGGGTGGGCAGACCGTCGGTGATCAGATAGACGTTATCGGGTCGCGGCTTCATCTGCGCAACGAGTGCGAAGGCACGTTCCAGGCTGTTCCCGCCTCTTTGTGGCACGCGTGTTCTGATGGCCTCGATAGCCGCATCGAGGCGCGTGACGTCCTGGACCGGTAGCCATTGTTGCTCGGTGCCAGGCAGGGCGAAGTGCACGTCTTTATCGAAGCCCACCAGCTGAAAGCTGGCTTGCTGGGGGAAATGCGCCGCAATCCAATCAACGGTTTTAAGCGCCCGTTGCCACTTGCCGGCCTGGCGCTTTTTTTCGTCATCCATGTTGCGCGTGATCAGCGCGCTGGCCATCTTGTCTTCGAGCATGCTCTCGGAGGTATCGAGCAGGATCAGGATGCGTTTGCCACCCAGCTGCACGCCGGTCAGATATTCGCGATTGCCTTCGCCTGCCACACTGCGCAGATAGCGGGATTTGTCATGGGGCTGGGACATCTGCATGCGCTTGTCGGCTTCGAGTTTGAGCACCGCGGCGCGCAGTGCGTCCATGTCCCGCGCGCCGCCACCCTGCGCGGGCCGCTGTTTGGCCTGCTCCTCGGTCAGGGCATCACGGGCGAGCTGGGCCGCGCGGCTGGCCGCGTCCAGTTCGCCACCGCGCGCCGCCAGACGCTCACGCACTTCGCTTAAGTAGGCCGAGGTTTGCGCGATTTCGTTCTGCAGCTGGCTGACTTCGCTGCCGTACTCGTAGGTCGGCGTTTCCACCCGCTGGGTGGTGGCGTGTTTGGAGATCATGAACAGCAGGACCACCGCGCCAAAACCACACGACATGATGTCGAGGAAGGAGAGCGTGAAAATCGAAAATTCGCGACGCCTACGGAGCACGGCTGGCAGACACAATTATCGGAACAAACAGCGCGCGCCCACCGGCGAGGGTGATGTGGTCGCCGGCGCGCACAACGCTGGCGGCGGCAGCCGGCACGCCATTGATATGGGCCTCGATACCGTTTGCGCGTAAGACCACCTGCTCGTTTTGCACGGCGATAGCACAGCTCGGGCCACTGGCGCTCGCAGCAATGCGGCCATCGGCGTGCAGGTAGAGCGGGCTCGGACCGAGTGCGTGCGCGGCGTGGCCCGCCAGAATGTGGTTCGGTGCGCGGCGCGCTGGACTGCGTGCCAGGCCAGCAGCGGTTTGCACGTCGTTTTCAAACAAGGGCGCGCGCGTTGCGGGCAATTGCGTAACGTAGCTGACGCCGCTTTTTGTACTAGCCAGCGCTGGGCGATGTGTGGCGATGGCGCGATAACAGGCATCCGTGGGCAGGGCACGGGCCGGCGCCAGTTGATCGAGTGCGCCGGGCAAGGCCGCCAATGCCGCATGCACGAGTAAGGTGGTGTCGGCGGTCAGAGCATCCGCCACGCTCGCTAACACCATGCTGGTCACATGCACAAAGTCCCGTGACATCAGCCGCGCGCCAAAACGTCTGCCGTGATAGTCGACGCTGATGGTCACTTCGCTGGTCTGGTTGGCCTGCGCCAGCCAGCGCGGCAAATGATCGTGCAGCAGTTGTGCGCTGCCGGCGTCGTGCAAGGCGTCAAAATGAGCCTGGCTGAGCAGGGCGGCTGCCACCAGATCGACCGCCGCCGCTTCAAAACGCGCGAAGCCAGCCTGTTCGATGTCGGTCCATGCAAGACGTGCGACCTCGGCGCCCACTTGCACTGTGCTCAGACTGATGTGATGACGATGCATCTCCACCACCGTATAGCGGCCCGCTGGCGCGCAGCCCGCCGTCATCGCCACGCTGCTGTCGACCAGCGCTTCGACCTTAAGATCGAGCGCCTGTGCGATGCCGAGCAACAGTGCGAGCTGGCGGTCGTCGTAATGTCCCGGTACAACCAGCACCGCTTCCCGCGGTCGGCCAGCGGCGTCCAGCACACTGGCCAGATGGTGGTAAGCCAGGTCAGCATGATGACGGCAATGGCGGCGCGCATCGGGCAAAGGCACTTCGTTGAGCTGCTGCCAGAAATGCTGGTAAACATCCCGCGGCTGCAGCTGTGCACGGGTCTGCGCCGCGGCTCCGCAGCACACGCCGCGATCATCGACCAGCGCGATACCGGGGCTGATACATACCACCACACCGTCGCGTGTTACCCGCACGGCAGTATCGTTCAGCTCGATCAGATTCAGGCTCATGGAGTGATGTGGGGATTACGAATCGACAGGGAAGGGGGTCGGCTGGTCTTCGGGCAATTCCTTGCTCGGCACAAACACATCGTCGAACAACGGCTGGGCCTGATATTCCGGCCTGCCTTCGCTGCTGCGCGCCGGTGCCACAGCGGTTTCGTCCGTCGTATTGTCCGCGCGCAATGCCGATGTGCCCAGCAGCACCAGCAACATCACCCTGCGTAAACTTTTATTGCGCATAACGGGCTAAACGAAATCCCACATCATTGCGTCCTTGTGCACCGGCGGCGCGCGCCGCGAAGCGCAGATCCGTAGCTGAAGACTGCGCCCAGCTCGCGCCCTTGATGACGTGCCTGGTCCCACTCGGTGGTCCGAGCGGATCGACGGCGGCAGTCGTGGCGGGCAGCGCATCGTAATAATCATGTACCCACTCGGCGACATTGCCGCCCAGATCGTACAGGCCGCGCCGATTCGCTGCGAAGCTGCCGACCGGCGCAGTCAGCGCAAAACCATCGCGCAGACTCGGCAGGATTTTTTTGGCGACACTGAGTGCCGCGACGTCGGCATAGTTGCCAGTGGGCTTGGTGGGTGGATAGCGATCACCCCAGTCATACACCGTTGGCGGGCCATCGGGTGGTACGCGGGCTGCCCACTCCCATTCCGCTTCGGTCGGTAGTCGATAGCCGGTGGCGGCGGGATTCACACCCAGCACTTCGCCAAATTTGATCTGGTAAAAAACCGGCAGTCCATCACGGCGCGACAACCAGTTGCAGTAAAGCGCGGCGGTATGCCAATCGATTTCAACCGCCGGCTGTGTGTCATCGTCGATACTGGCTGCACCTGGCGCCGAGGAATGGTGGTTGCCAAGAAAACGGCGTAATTCACCGTTGCTGACTTCTTTGGCACCAAGATAAAACGCGCGTTTCAGTAGCACCGTACGTTCCACTTCATCGGCACGTCGTGCCGCATCGCTGCGTGGGGAGCCGAGCACCACTTTGCCGCCGGTGAAAAGTTTTAATACCTGGCCCGCGGAACTCGTGACACTGGCGGTGGTGGGCTCGGCATCACCGCTCGCCGCGTCGCTAGCACCAGCAGGTTGAGCACTGTCTTGGGTGACAGCCGTGGGGGTGTCGCTATTGTCATTATTTGCCAAGGGTGGCAGCACTTGCGGCTGCTCCGCAGCGGCTTCGTTTGTCGTCTTCAGGCGGATAGTAAAACGCTTGTCCACACCTTTGCGTGGTGTGACCTTGCTGGTATAGGTGGCGTGGCCGAGGGCGCGCACCGTGATGTCATGTTCACGGGTGGGCAGCGCCAGAGTTTGATTGGCACTGCCCCGCGCCTGGCCGTCAACCAGCAGCTCGGCCGTGGTTGGCAAGGTGATGAACTGCACGTTGGCAAGTTCGGCTTCCAGCGTCACAGCCAAAGACTCGTTGGCGGCCGCTGCCAGACTCACGCCGCGTTCGGCCGGCAGATAACCTTCGGCAAACAGGTGCAGCCGATGGGCGCGGCCCGGCGCAATCGCAATGCGCAATGGTGTGCGGCCGACAAAATTATCATCCAGTGTGACACTCGCCCCGGCCGGGGTCGTCGTCAGATTGAGTTGGCCATCGGCTTCGCTCAGCACGACGGTGCCAAGTCTAATCGGCGTACCGGCGATCACTTTCAGGGTTTGTTGCCAGGGTTTGTAGCCGGCGAGACTGAGCTTGATCACACGTCGCCCTTCTATCACTTCCCCTTGCAGTGGCGTTGTGCCGACGGCCTTGCCATCGATGCTGAGCTGGGCGCGGGAGGGCAGGGTGTCGATGCTGTACTGCGCCCACGCGGGCTCCAGCACCACCGCCAGATCTTGCTGCTGGCCTTTGCCTTCGATCTCGAGTTCGGTGACATGAGGGCGATAGCGTGATGCGCGGATCTCCAGCTGCCGCATCCCCGCCGGGATATTGCGCACTACGCCCGGCGCCTGGCCGAAGGCGGCATCATCGATCAGCACCTCGGCCGCAACTTCGGGAGTCAGGCTGACGCGCAGATGGCCGGGTAAGCGTTCCAGGGTGATGGCATGAACCTGGATGGCGGTGTCGTTGATGGTGAGGCTTGTCTCATAGGGCTTATAACCTGGCGCCTCTGCCACGATGCGATGTTGGCCGGGCCGTAACAACCAATGCTGACCGATGCGCGGCGCCAGCCAGTCTGCGACATGGATCTGAGCCGTGGCCGGCACCACTTCCAAGGTCACGCTGCGCGCGGTGAATACGAACCACGCAGCCACCGCCCACAGCACCAACACCAGGCTGACGAGCAATGGCAACCAGGCGAATTCAAGCCGTCGCCGTGCCGACCCACGAGGCGGCGGGCGAAACACCTGCGGCCTGATCACCACGTCGGTACGGGATGACGCGTCCGGCATGGTTTGTGGTTTGCTCATGGGGTGCTCTGGAGCGTGATGCGGGGTGCTTTGGCGCCCGGTGCGATAGTGAATTCTAGGGGCACTGCCGCCTGGCCGTCGTGACGGCTGTTGGCCCGGTAGCGACCCGGTGTGAGTTTCAGAGTGTGTGTCGTGAAGTGGCCAAGTGCAGCGACGCCCTCGATAGACACCTCACTCTGGCCGTCCGATAGGAGCGTGACGTCCACGGCTTCGCGGGCTACACGCAACGCAGTGCTCACGGCGGCGATCTGCGCCCGCAAGCGCGGGCCAGCTTGGGCGATGGTTTTAGCCTTCGCCAGCACCTGCTCGGCAAGCTGCCACTGACGATCATCGGTTAAGGCGACCACATCCTGGCTGAGTCTCGTCAATTGCGCGTCGAGTTGCGCCCGTTGTTCGGCTGCGCGTTTGTCCTCAAGCGTGCCAAGCAATTCGCCGTCGAGTGCCAGTGCGGCGTTGTATTCCCGCGCCGCTTCTCGCCACGCTTCGTTACGCACCGCGCGCAGCGCGCTTTCAAGATGCGCGGCGATGGCCGCGGCCGCGGCGCGCCTTGCGGTTTCGCGCTGACCCTGCTGCGCTTCGGAGGATTGCCCATCGAGTGTGATGGCACGCTTGAAAGCCAGACCCGCGGTGGTGAAATCGCCGCGCTCGAGCGCAACGTGGCCTTGCGAGAGCGCGACGCGCAGGCGTTCTGCGCTTGCGATTTTATCTAGCCGAGCAAGGCCTGCGGCAACACGCTTGGCGCGCGGGTCGAGGCGCGCAGCGTCGTCGTAGACTGCACGCGCGTGATCATGCTCGCCCATTTGTTCGTAGGCCTCGGCCTGTTCGACCAGCGCTTGCACACGATCCAGTGTCGCTGCGCGTGCGTGTCCGAGTGTCGCCTGAGGATGATGGGCGTCGATGCTTAGCACTTGGCTGAATGCTGCGCTGGCTTGCGCGGAGTTGCTTTGCTCGAGTGCCGCATCGCCCGCTTGCAGCAGCGTAGCGATCACCGTCGGCAAACGCGCCTCAGCGCGTGCAGCCTCTACCAGTGCCGCGCGATAAGCGTCCTGTGCGGCGCGAAAACGTTGCTCACGATAGGCCTTTTCGCCGGCGCTGATGTGCGCCTGTACACGATGCAGCGCAGCGCGATCCCAGTGCGCAATTTGCAGGGTTTGCAGTTGCGTGACACGCGCCAGACTCGCGCGCAGCAAGGTCTGTGCGGTTTTGCGTGCGACGGCGCTGAGCTGTTCGTCCGTGGCTGGCGCAAGCGCGGGCGCTGCGATGCCGCGTGTCGGTGTATTCGACGGTATTGTTGCGCTGACCGGAGATGGTGCCCAGCGCGGCAGCATGAGCAACAGGGCGACGGCGCCGACCACCAGCGTCCGCATGACTGCCAGGCCGCCGGCCCGGTATGCACCGTTGCGCACCACGACTGCCGCGCTGGCTGCCGGTGCCGGCTGGAAAGCGGCTGGCGTGATCGGCCGCGAGACGCTGCGCACGGTCTCAGTCACGCGCAATGACCCCGGGTGGATCAGGCCAGCCTGGTGGCACTTGTATCATTCACAAACCGGCTTTGTAATTTTGATATTCGATCCACAGTTTCTGGCGCAGCACAGGATCGGTTTCGCGCTCAGCGGCTTCGCGCAATTGCTGGGCGAGGACATCATTTTCGTATTGGGCTGGCGCGCGCGGCGCAGTCTTAGGCGATGCCGGGTCGGGTGCTGCGTCACGCATCGCACCACTTTCGTCGCGACCTCCACGCACACCTTGTCGACCACCCGGCGCGGCGTCGTTACGACCATCGCGCACACCACCAGCGGGAGCCGCATTGAGGGTGTCACCGGCGGGCCGCAGGGCATCTTCCGGCATATCAAAATGGGCGCCTTCCAGCGCCGGTGGTGGCATACCGGCAG
Organism: Pseudomonadota bacterium; assembly: GCA_031418675.1. GTDB lineage: Bacteria > Pseudomonadota > Gammaproteobacteria > JADJYF01. Next base: position 1,681 of record JANOXY010000749.1, on the reverse strand, counting down.
GCTGTAGGGGGCGATTGCTGCCGCCGACATTGGCTGCCGACCCTGGCGGCGAAATGGGTGCGCCACCCGAACCACCGCCGGCTGCTTGTCCGCCGGTGCCCGCGGGTGTCGCCGCGCGACGCGACGATGAAATCAAACGCGTGCTGCCATCGGCCGCCACTTCCTCTTCCTGGACTTCGGCGGCATTGGCACTGGCGGGGCCATATCCCTGGCCCGTGCCCGGCGCACCGGCGCCATCCGACGACACGCTGCCTGACGGGGCCGCGCGCTTCTGGGCTTGCGCGCTGATTGGTTTTTTTTGGGGCGGTTTTGGCGGTGGTAATGTGCAGGCCGCAAAGCAGGCGATGCTCAGCAAGGTCACAAGCCATCGTGCGAACTTAGGCACTGCGCTCACCGTGGATCCTCCTCGCCTGCGCAATGCGGCAAGACGCTGCGCCGCGCGCCGTTTTGTCCGGCGTGGAAAAAGTGTACATGACGCGTTGGCGTCCGACCGCTGGCCGTCACGCCCATCACGCAGGCCTTCAGTCTTGTTTGGATTCTAGAGTTGGTGGGTCGTCCTGACGCGCGGCGATTTTCGATGTTAGACAGCGTGGGCAATAACAATCGCGCACACCGTCCAAGGCAGTTGCGGGCAAGGGCGGCAGTGAGGCGCACCAGCAATCGGCATCCTTGCGTCCGCATCCAAAACTGCTCCCGCAGCCGGCACAACTTTTGGTCTCAGCCATTAGAGTGGACCACCGTCCTCCAGCATGAAACTCGCGCTCGACTCAGCAAATACGATGTGACTGGTTTTATCCTGCGCGCGGGCTTCGAGTTGCAATAAACGGCCCTTGCGCTTGACGACCATGCATTCGATGTTGGCGGTTGCACCGATCGGCATGGGCGCGCGATAGCGGATCTCAGCTTTGGCAGTAAAGCCGCGCGCGCCTTGCAGAAAGAACCAGTTGGCCATCGCATCGTCGAGCACGCTGAACACGATCCCACCGTGGGTTACGCCATCGAAGCCGGCGTGTCCGCTAGCCGAGGTGAATTCGCCGTGGCAGCGCACACCGTCTACCACGAAGTTGAGTTTGAGCCCGATGGGATTATCGGGGCCGCACACAAAGCAGCAACGGGCGTCGCCGCGTGGCGCGCTCATTCACACATATCTCCATAGCGGTTGGCGAGACGCAAATCGACATCGTGGGCAAAGCCTGGGATATGGATAGCCTGGGTATTGATGGTGATCTCGTTCTCGTCGATTAAATCATCACCAAAGCGATAGATAGGCTGCATCGCCCCGACCAGACATTCAGCGTCGTAGGCCTGCGCACGTTCCAGCACGGCGCCTTGTCGATTGCGCCACGCCGCCATGGCCTGCGCGCCATGGCGCTGGGCGAGCATGGCCTCGGTGCGACGCGGAGAAATCACCGCGCCGGTGGCGTTGTTGCCACCAAAGCCCTTGGAATTGAGGAAGCCGACGTCGGCGCGCGCACCGAGATCGACGTCTTGCAGCGCGATGGCCAGATGACTGTCGTCCAGATCGCCGGCTAACGCGTCGATGGTCTTGATGCCAGGCATCACACCGTGGCGCAGTACACCCAGGGTGACCATCATCTGATCGGCACTGGCCGGCGCGAGGGAATGGCCAACAAACGCCTTGATGGCGGTGACTGGCCACTCTTCGATGCCGAAAGCGGCG
>JANOXY010000748.1:0-4211 GCA_031418675.1 Pseudomonadota bacterium | reverse complement strand
GTTGCTGGCCGGCTCGGTATTCGTGTTTGCGGTGCTGGCGGTGCTTATGGTTGTGACCCGCAAGGTGGACTGGTTCACGTTGCTGACGCCCACCGCGGCAAAACCAGCGGTGGTCACCGCATCTGACTGATAGCTGCGGTCAGCGCGGCGCCAGGGTGCGCTCGAGGGTCACAGGTCGTCGGGCATGACGTGACCCTTGGCGCGCTTGGCGCGCATATAACGCAGATTGTGTTCGCACACCCCAGCGATCAAGGACACGGTGGTACTGACCGGCTGACCATTGTCTTCGAGCTGACGACGCTTGTCGGGATTGTTCGATAACAGGCGGATGTCGCGGCCGTGCAGCAGATGGCGTAACACGATGGCGGCGTCACTGAAGTCGCGGGAATCCTCGGGCAGCCCGAGGGCGGTATTGGCCTGATAGGTGTTATGCCCGCTGTCCTGCAGCAGATAGGTAATAGCCTTGGCCCACAGGCCGATGCCACGACCTTCGTGGCCACTCATGTACACCACCGCACCGGCACCCGCCGCTTTGATTTGTTCAAAAGCCTGGTCGAGTTGTGGCCCGCAATCACAACGGCGCGAGCCGAACACATCACCGGTCAGACAGCAGGAATGGATGCGTACCAGAGGTGATTGGGACTCGCAGAAATTCGGCACGGCGAATACCGAATTGACCGACATAGAACTGTGCATGAGTTCGCGGATCGCATCAGCGCCACCGTCACGGGCAGCGTCCTGCACCGCCGACAGCTCGGTACGCCGCACAAAGGGATACCACTCCAGCATCACCTCCTCACCGCCAATCAGGCGCGGGATCGGCACCGGCCCGAGCACGGACAGGAAAGCCTCAGGCGCCTTGGCATCAACAATTTGTGCCGCGCGGTCGAGGGTTACCAGCCGGCCATCCTTTTCAAGTTGGATGCGGATCGATTTATCGACGTAACTGAACAAGATCACGATCTCCGAACTGGCACTGGCTGAACCGGTGCGCAAGAAAACTGCATCTACGCTGTGAGGGCTGAAGTGGATCGGTGGTAGGCCGATTCAAGGCCAACAGGCCAGGATTTGCGCTGGTCGGCCGCCCTGCCGTGGGCACAATGAAAGGTCACCGTGGCTTATGGTTCGCCCGCATAAACCAAGGCCTTCACCACGGCATGGTAGGCGCTGGCCACGTCGGCATCCCACAGCGTGCTGTCGCTGGCTTCGATCACCTCAGCCAGCCGCCGTGCTACCAGCGCACGGACATGGGCGCGGCGACGCTGCACGAGCGCGCTCTGCCGGTCCTCATGTTGTGCACACCAGGCGCGATGGGCTTGTGCCGCCGCATCGAGCTCGTTTATGCCGTCACCGCTCAAGGCTGACACCAGCACCACCGGTGGCATCCATGCCTCGGGGCCGGCGGGATGTCGCAACACCGAGGCAATTTCCGCCACCATTTCTTTGGCGCCAGGGCGGTCAGCCTTGTTGATGACGTAAATATCGCCGGTCTCGAGTATGCCAGCCTTGACCGCCTGCACCATGTCACCCGCGCCCGGCATCAACACCACCACCAGGGTGTCGACCAATTCGCGCACTTCATATTGCGACTGACCAGCACCGACGGTTTCCACGATCACGTCGTCAAAATCATGGGCTTCGAGCAGCGCCAGCACATTGGCAATATTGTCTGCCAGCCCATCGCGCGAGCGGCGACTGGCGAGCGAACGCACAAACAATTCAGCGTCGTCGCCGTGGGCGTCGATGCGGATCCGATCGCCGAGAATCGCGCCCTGGGTATAGGGGCTGCTGGGATCGATGGCGACCACACCCACACGCCGCTGGTGGGCAAGTCGCGCGTTGACAAAACGACCAACCAGCGAACTCTTGCCCACCCCCGCTGGCCCGGTGATTCCACAGCGCCAGCCATCGCTGCGCGCGCGGGCTTCACCTTCCAGCACCGCCAAGGCTTCGGCCACCGTGGCATCGGCAATGCGCGACAGGGCACGTCCGAGTGCGCGGCGGTTGATCGGTGCGCGCACCGATTGCCCTGCCGTCACGCCAGCCTCCGCGCGACCTCAGCGACCACCTGCTCGAGACTCATTTCGCTGTCGAACACACAATCAACACCGCTGGCTTTGAGGCCTTCCCAGTCACCGCGTGGAATGGTGCCACCAACAAACAGCGCGACATCATCGGCGTGTTCGCGCTTGAGTGCTTCGGCCGTGAGTTTGACCAGTTCCAGATGGCTGCCGGAAAGAATGCTCAAGCCCACCGCGTCGACGTTTTCTTCGGCCGCCACGCGCGCAATATAGTCGGGCGTTTTGCGCAAGCCGGTATAGATCACTTCCGCACCGGCATCACGCAGCGCCAGCGCGATGACCTTGGCACCCACATCGTGACCATCGAGACCCGGTTTGGCGATCAGGATGCGCTTGCCTTTGAGTATGCCCGTCATTACAGCTTCACCGGTTCGATAAATTCACCCCACAGCCCCTTCAACTGCTCGACCATCTCACCGATGGTGACATAGGCATGGCAGCAGTCGACGAGGTAGGGCATGAGGTTCTTGCTATTGTCCCGCGCGGCGCCATCCAGCGCAGCGAGGGTGCGTACGACGGCGGCGCCGTCGCGTTCGTCGCGAATTTTCTCGAACTTCGCAATGACCGCCGCCGACGCTGCGGCGCTGCTGCTGAATACTTCGTCAACTTCCTTGTTCTCGCGCTCGTTGCGGAAACGATTGACCCCGACCACCACAGAATCGCCACTATCAACTCGCGATTTTCGCTCGTGGGCGCTGCGCGCGATGCGTCGCTGCAGGTAACCGTCCTCGATGGCCTTGACCACCCCACCATAGTCAGCGATCTCTTTGATCACCCCTTCGATGGCCGATTCCATCTCGTCGGTCAGGTATTCGACGTAGTGACTGCCACCCAAGGGGTCAACCGAATCGGCGATACCACTCTCATAGGCGATCACCTGCTGGGTGCGCAGCGCAAGTTCAGCGCTCTGCTCGGTGGGCAATTGAAAAGCTTCGTCATAAGCGCAGGTAAAAATCGATTGCGCACCACCGAGGGTGGCAGCCATGGTCTCCACCGCCACCCGCACCACGTTGTTATAGGGTTGTGCGGCGGTCAAGGAAGAACCCCCACACACAACCCCGAAACGAAATTGCTGAGCGCGTTCGCTGCGCGCGCCGTAACGTTCCTTCATGAGCCGCGCCCAGAGCCGTCGTGCGGCGCGGAACTTCGCCACTTCCTCAAAGAAGTTCATGTGCACATAGAAGAAGAACGACAGGCTCTGGGCGAAGCGTTCGAGATCGGCGCCGCGCGCCAACAGCTCATCAACGTAGGCCAGTCCATTGGCGAGCGTGAAGCCCATTTCTTCAACCGCGCTTGAGCCGGCGTCACGCACATGGGCGCCGGCAATGCTGATGGGATTAAAGCGCGGTGATTCCTGGTTGGCGTAAACGATGCTGTCGGCGACCAGGCGCAGGGCCGGGCGCACCGGAAAGATCCAGGTGCCGCGGGCAACATATTCTTTCAGGATGTCGTTCTGGATGGTGCCGGTCAACTTGGCGCGCGGCACGCCGGCTTTGTCTGCGGCGGCGAGGTACATGGCGAAGATCATGGCCGCCGTGCCGTTGATGGTGAACGAGGTCGAGACCTTACTCAGATCAATATCGCGGAACAGCAGTTCCATCTCGGCCAGGTTGGACAACGACACGCCGACCTTGCCAACCTCCGAGCGCGCCATGGGATCAGTCGGGTCGTAGCCGCATTGGGTGGGCAGATCGAGCGCCACCGACAGACCGGTCTGGCCGCGTTCGAGCAGGAAGCGATAGCGATCGTTGGACTCCTCGGCACTGCCGAAACCGGAATACTGGCGGAAGGTCCACAGGCGACCACGATAGCCGTCCTCGAAAATACCCCGCGTAAAAGGGTATTCTCCCGGCGCGGAATCATCCGGGCGGCGCCGCATGTCGGCGGTCGCTACCGCCGGGATCTCGATACCCGAAGGTGTGGTGCGGCGATCACCTGCGGTGGCGCGCAGCTCGCTCTTGATCTGACTCATGGTATTGGCCTGGTTTTGCGTGGCAATGGTGGTTCGCACCACCAGTGAGCAGGATACTTCCATAGCGACCCGGTCGATTCAAGCTACGAGGAAGTGTGTCCCCCGATCTGACGCGTGTGTGACAGCGAACAAGTCGCAAGACGCGAATTGCAGGAAAC
>JANOXY010000747.1:0-15653 GCA_031418675.1 Pseudomonadota bacterium | reverse complement strand
ATCGCGGTTGAGATGATGGCGGTGAAACTGGAAGAAGGCTTTGATCGTATCCAGGCGGCCAGCTTCGCTTATGCCAGCACCGCCTTTCCGATGCTGTCGGGCACCCTGATTACGGCGGCGGGCTTTTTACCCATCGCAACGGCCAAGAGTTCCACCGGCGAATACACGGTGGCGATCTTTCAAGTTACGGTCATCGCCCTGTTGTTGTCGTGGGGCGCCGCAGTACTGTTTGTGCCCTTGCTGGGTTATTTTCTACTGCCGGAAAAGGGACTCTCCGACGACGGCCTGGCCCATGATGAACATGCCGTTTACCACACCCGGTTCTACAACCGTTTTCGCGCGATTGTGCAGTTCTGTGTGCGCCGCCGTTGGCTGACTATCATTGCCACACTGATGATCTTCGTAACCAGTGTGGTGTTGTTTGGCAAAGTGCCACAGCAGTTTTTTCCCGCCTCTACGCGTCTGGAACTATTGGTCGATTTGAAACTGCCCGAGGGCGCATCGATCGCCCAGAGCGACGCCGCTGCCCAGCGTCTGGAATCCTTGCTGAAGGAGTTGGATGACGTCGACAGCTACGCGACCTACCTCGGTAGCGGCGCGCCGCGTTTCATCCTGCCCTTGGATCAGCAATTGCCTGCCCAAAGTTTTGTCCAGTTTGTGCTCAATACCCACGACTTCGCGGCGCGCGAACGGGTGCGTCAGACTTTACTGGAGAAGTTTCCGATCGTGTTCCCCGACCTGCGCTGGCGTGTTAACCGCATCGAAAACGGGCCGCCGGTGGGTTATGTGCTGCAGTACCGCGTGTCCGGGCCTGAACGCGTGGTAGCCAGTGCCGAAGCCGAAAAAATCGCTGCCGTACTGCGCGCCAATCCCTACGCGGCCGGCGTACATCTCGACACCGCGGAAAAATCCAAGATGATCCACGTCAGTATCGAGCAGGACCGTGCCCGCGCGCTGGGCGTCAGCACTGCCGACGTCGCCCAGATCCTGGGCGCCTCGATCAATGGCCTGGTGCCCTCGACCTATCGCGAAAACAACGAGCTGATCGACATCGTACTTCGTGGCCCGCCCCAGGAGCGACGACGGCTGGAGTTGATCGGCAGTCTGTCGGTCCCGACCGCGAGCGGCGCCAGTATTCCACTCGCCCAGGTTGCCAAGATCGATTATCGATTCGAAGATGGCATCCTGTGGCGTCGCAATCGTGTTCCCACGGTCGTCGTGCGCGCCGATATCTACGACAATATTCAACCCCCCGAAGTCGTGGCCATGGTCGCAGCGGACGTCGCGCGCATCCAGCAGCAACTGCCACGCGGCTATCGTCTTGATGTGGGCGGTACCGTCGATGAATCGGCCAAGGGTCAGAACAGTGTGATGGCCGGTATGCCGCTGTTTCTGCTGACGGTGTTAACGGTGTTGATGCTGCAGCTGCGCAGCTTTTCCCAGACCGTGATAGTGTTTCTCACCGCACCACTGGGCATCATCGGTGTGACCCTCTTCCTCCTGCTGTTTCGCCAGCCATTCGGCTTTGTGGCGATGCTCGGCACCATCGCCCTGTTCGGCATGATCATGCGCAACAGCGTGATTCTCATTGATCAGATCCGTCAGGATCTGGAACACGGCCGCAGTCCTTTCGAGGCCGTGGTGGAAGCCACCGTGCGACGCTTCCGGCCCATCGTGCTGACCGCTTTGGCGGCGGTGCTGGCGATGATTCCGCTCTCGCGCAGTGTGTTTTTCGGACCCATGGCGGTGGCCATCATGGGCGGTTTGATTGCAGCGACGGTAATGACCCTGTTGTTCTTGCCAGCCTTGTATGCAGCCTGGTTTAAGGTGCCGCGGACGGCGACCTAGTGGCCGGGGTCGATACTGCCACCAGGTAGTTGCCGGCGCGCAGCTCAGCCTCGGCTTTTTGCGTGGCGCTCAAGCTATGGCTGAGCTCGGTCAGATTGCCCTTGGCCAGACCTTGACCATGACTGGCGGCCGCGCTGAACAGGGCGTAAGCCTCGACGACATCTTTTTCGACGCCGCGTCCGAGGGCGTAGAGATAACCCAGATTCAAGGCCGCCTCCGCGCTGCCCAATGCCACCGCCTGGCGATACCAATGCACTGCGCGCGCGTGATCCCGCGGCCAGTTGCCGCCCGCTTCATAGAGCATCGCGAGACTGACTTGTGCCGCGCGCGAACCACCCTCGGCGGCCCGTTCGTACAGCAGTCGTGCCATATCGGCATTGGCACCGATGCCCTGGCCAAGGCGATAGAGTCGCGCGAGATTGTAGGTGGCGGGTAAATAGCCCAACGCTGAAGCGCGTTGATAGGCGGTCACCGCTTCGCCATAACTTTGCTCACGGCCGCGACCGCGTTCGTACATGCGCCCGATGGCGAAGATGGCCTCTTCGGCATTCTGCTCAGCAGCGCGACGGAACCAGCCATAGGCGTCGTTTTCGCTGCGGATCACACCGCGGCCATGAAAATACATACGACCCAGCTGCAACTGCGCTTCGACGTCTCCTTGTTCGGCATAGGCCTGCAGGCGCGTTACGGCGGTGGTTACACCGTGCAGGGCAGCCCGCCCGAACCATTTGCGCGCTTCGGCCTTGTCGCCCTTGCCCTCTGATCGTTTATCGAACGCTTCAGCCAGCCGTTGCTCAGCCGGCCCGTGGCCGAGCGCCGCGCTTTTGTGATACCAGGTGAGTGCTTGCTCGGGATCAGGCGTAACGCCATCACCCCGTTCGTACATACCGGCGAGCATGAACTGGGCGCGAGCGTCGCCATCGGCGGCGAGTTGCGCAAAGCGATTTAAAGCCTGTTCGCGCTGGCCGTCCGCCAGCGCCCGCTTGGCGTCTTCGTAGTCAGCCGCCCACGGCGCCGGTGCTGTCAGCACCAGTACAATCAGCAGCCACCATCGCAACGGATGAGATCCCATGTTTTCCATTAGCGACCGCAGTGCGCCACCACTCCAGCCGCGGGCCGCCGGCATCCCATGAAACCCCCGGCCGTGCTGAACAGCATTCCCACGCCCGGCTGGCGCCTGTTGGCCTGGCTGGGGGTGCTGGTTGTGCTGAACCTATCGCTGATGCCCTTGCATGTGCCCGCGCCACTGGAGTTCTGGAATTCGGACAAGCTGGTGCACGTCGGCATGTACGCCACGCTCATGCTGTGTTTCGGCCGCGGTTACCCGCCCGCATACTGGTGGCGAATCGCTTTTGCGCTGGGCGGTCTGGGTCTGGTTATCGAATGTCTGCAGGGGCTCATGCCGACACGCCAGGCCTCGCTGCTCGATGAGTGTGCCAATGCTAGCGGCGTCGCTATTATGCTGTGGGTCCTCAAACGCACGCCTGGCGCTAGTGCAACATCCATTCAAATCGACTAGACCCCTAATACCCATGAACAATCCCAAATCCGACTCGCGCCCCCTGGCCGGCATGCGTGTGATCGAAGTCGGCCAGCTGCTGGCCGGCCCCTTCACCGGCACCATCCTCGGCTACTTCGGCGCCGAGGTGATTAAGATCGAACCGCCCGAAGGCGGTGACCCGATCCGTGGCTGGCGCGAAATGCGCGACGGTACGTCCCTGTGGTGGGCGAGCGTGGCACGCAACAAAAAGTGTGTGACCCTCGACCTGCGCACTGAACGCGGTCGCGAGCTGCTGGCCAGTCTGGCGGCCAAGGCCGATGTGTTCGTCGAGAATTTCCGCCCGGGTGTGATGGAAAAGTGGGGTCTCGGCCCCGATGACCTCAAGCAGCACAATCCGGGGCTCATTTATGCCCGCATCTCAGGTTATGGCCAGACCGGCCCCAATGCGCCCAAGGCCGGTTTTGCCTCGGTGTGTGAAGCCTATGGCGGCTTCCGCTACGTCAATGGCTTTCCGGGCCAGCCGCCGGTGCGACCCAATCTTTCCATTGGCGACACCCTGGCCGGCCTGCATGCCGCGCTCGGTGTGCTGCTGGCCTATATCGGTCGGCAGAAGGACGGCCAGGGCCAGGTGGTCGACGTCGCCATCTTCGAAGCGGTATTCAATCTGCTCGAAGCGGTGATTCCTGAGTACGACGGCAACGGTGTCATTCGCCAACCCTCGGGTTCGACCCTGACCGGTATCGTGCCGTCCAATACCTACCGCTGCAGAGACAACAAGCTGATCGTGATCGGTGCCAATACCAACCCCATGTTCAAACGCCTGGTGGAAGCCATGGGAGAAGCGCAGATGGCGAGCGACCCGCGACTGGCCGACAACGCCGGTCGTGTGCGGTTTCAGGACGAAGTGGATGGCGCGGTCGAACGCTGGACGGGCAGCAAGAGCTCGGTAGAAGCACTGGCCATCCTCGACGCTGCCGGCGTGGCCGCCGGCCCCATCTACGACGCGCGCGACATGTTTGAAGACCCTCATTACCGCGCCCGCGGCCTGTTCGAGGAAGTCACCATCAACGGTCAACCGTTGAATATTCCCGCCATCATTCCACTGCTGGCGCGCACACCGGGCAAAACCGATTGGCCGGGGCCTGGCCTGGGTGCCTACAACGAAGAAGTGTTTGGTGAGCTGCTGGGCCTGGATGCGTCCAGCATCGCCGACTTGAAGGCAGCGGGTGTCATTTGACGTCAGACGCTGCCACCCAGCGACTGTTTGTTTACGGCACCTTGATGATGCCGGCAGTGCTGCAGGCCGTGAGCGGTGTGAGCTTCGCGCTGCGTCCCGCGACCCTCGCAGGTTACGCTCGCTACCAGCTGCGCGCGCGTGTGTATCCCGCCATCGTGCCGGCCGAAGATGCCACCACCGACGGCCTGTTGTGCGAAGGCATCGACGGGCCGTTATGGCAACGCCTGGACCGCTGGGAGAGCACGCTCTACACCCGCCACACCGTCACCGTGCGCGACGAAACCGGCGCGCTGCTCAGCGCCCAGACCTATGTGCTGGCGTTGGCGCATTACCACTTGCTCAGCAGCGAGCCGTGGTCAGCGCTCGAATTCGAACGCCTGCATCTGGAATCTTACCTGGCTCGCTGGAGCAGCTCTCGGCCATGATCTACAGCATCGGCCACAGTAATCTCAGTGCCACGGCGTTTCTCGCACTGCTCAAGGCCAATGGCATCGAGACCCTGGTCGATATCCGCCGCCAACCGCGCTCCCGTCGCCATCCGCACTTCGAACGTGTGGCGCTGGAAGCGAGCCTCGTCGCACACGGCATCGAGTATCTGTGGTGGGGCGAAGCCTTGGGCGGGCGGCGCGTAGCGCGACCAGATTCGCCGCACATTGCACTGCGTGACGCAGCGCTGCGTGGTTACGCTGATCACATGCATAGCGACGTGTTTCGTGCCGCTGCATTGGCGCTGGCCGCGCGTTCCAGGCAGGGCCCCACGGCATTCATGTGTGCCGAAGGCGAGCCCTTGCAGTGCCACCGTCAACTGTTGGCCGATTATCTGGAGCTCGGCGGTTTGCCGGTGATGCACATCACAGCACGGCAAGGCTGCTTGCCCCATATATTCAGCGCCGCACTCGGCGACGATCGCAGCGCGCCGGTTTACAATAGCTGCGCGCAGGGCGATTTGTTCGCCTGATCAGAACCGTCTTAACAGTGGGGGACCCCATGGCTCTTCGCGACCACATCATGGCGCTCGATATTCCTTTACCTTCGCGGGAGGAACTGCCCGAAGATCTGCAGAAGTTTTTCGGGATCTGTGACAAAAAGCTCGGCATGGTGCCCAATGTGCTGGCCGCCTACAGCCACGATGCCGAACAGCTGCGCACCTTCTCGCGCTTCTACAACGCTTTGATGTTCGGCGAGTCCGGCTTGTCCCAGCTCGAGCGCGAAATGATCGCGGTGGTGGTGTCCTCGCAGAACCACTGCTTTTATTGTCTGACTGCCCATGGTGCGGCCGTGCGGGAATACTCCGGCGACCCGGCGCTGGGTGAATTGATGGTGATGAATTTCCGCGCGGCCGAGCTCTCGCCGCGACACAGCGCGATGTTGCATTTTGCAGCAAAACTCACCCTGCATTGCGATGAAATCGACGAACCCGATCGACAAGCATTGCGCGATGTCGGTTTCAGCGAGAAGGACATCTGGGACATTGCCAACGTGGCGGCCTTCTACAACATGACCAATCGCGTCGCGAGCGCGGTTGATATGCAGCCGAACAAGGAATATCACGGCAAGCATCGCGTCGCGTCGACCAAGGGCTGAACGCCCCGACTCCCCCATTCGGAACACTGATCGTATGAAGTTTTTACGCGCCGCCGCGTTGCTGGCGGCTTGCGCCCTGCTCGGCCTCTCGCAATCGGCCGGCGCCGCCGAAGGCAGCCTGCCTGAGGCCGTGAAGAAGGTCATGACCCGGCACAAAATTCCGTCCAGCGCTGTCAGCATCGAGGTCCAGGCGGTTGATGAAAACACACCGCGTCTGGCGCTCAATATCGATGTGCCGCGCAACCCGGCTTCGACCGCCAAAGTTGTCACGACCTGGGGCGCGCTCGACATGTTCGGCCCGACCTATACCCTGCCCACCCGTATCTTCACCCGTGGCCCGATCAAGGGCGATGTGTTGCAGGGTGATCTGATCATCAAAGGTTATGGCGACCCGTTTCTGGTGATCGAGGACTTCTGGGCGCTGGTCGGTCAGATCCGTCGCAGCGGCATCCGTCAGATCGATGGTGATGTGATCATCGACGACACCGAGTTCCTCGTCGAAGAAGACGATCCCGCGGCTTTTGATGGCAAAGGCGACGCGCTGTACAACGTGTTACCCAGTGCGTTGATAGTGAACTTCAAGTCCATCGATTTTATTTTTGATGCAAATCCTGCAACCGGCAAAGTGGCCATCACCAGCGTGCCGGAACTCGCCAATCTCAACATCGTCAATCACGTGCGACTGAGCAATGGCCCCTGCCGCGGCAATGGTGTGACAGCTGTGATGCATGCGCCACCGGCTGGCAGCGTGGCCCCCGACGAAGAAATCGAGTTTGCGGGTCAGATGCCTGCGCGCTGCGATCGCTTTCAAACCTCACGCGCCATCATGTCACCCGCGGCCTACACGTTTGGCGCTTTTAAGGCCCTGTGGCAGCACTGGGGCGGCACCATCAAAGGTGGCTACCGAGTCGCCGCCCGCCCAGCCAATGCCACCGCCCTGCTGACCTGGCAATCGCGGCCGCTGGCCGAAATCATTCGGCCACTGAATAAGTGGAGCAATAACCTGATGGCGCGCATGTTGCTGTTCACCATCGGCGCGCGTGACAACCCGGCGCCCGTGACCCGCGCTCAGGGTGAGGCCGCGCTGCTCAAGCACCTGGCCTCGCGCGGCCTGAGCGTCGATGGCGTCATCATCGACAACGGCTCGGGTCTGTCACGCACCACGCGCGTGACCTCGCGTTTCATGACCGCCTTACTGCGCGAAGCCTGGCGCTCACCGACCATGCCGGAATTCATCTCCTCACTCGCCATCGTCGGTGTTGATGGCACCACACGTCGCCGCTTTCGCAGCGGACCGGAACGCGGGCGTATGCACTTAAAAACCGGCAGTCTGCAGAACGTTTCCGCCGTCACAGGCTTTGTGCATGCACAAAACGGCAAGACCTTCACGGTCAACGTGATGGTCAACTACGCCAATGCCAACTATGGCATCGGCACCGAATTACAGAACGCGGTATTGGCCTGGACCTACAAACAACACTGAGCTTACGCCGCGCTTCAGCGCGCGGCGCCGTGTCCGGCCAGTGCGGCGTCCATGCGGGCCAGCACGGCATCAAGAATGCCGCGCGAAGTGGCGAAGTTGAGCCGCACAAAACCAGCGCCCACTTCACCAAAGGCGCGCCCGTCACTTAAGGCCACCCGCGCCTGCTTCAGAAAAAATTCCTGCGGGACACTAGGCAAGGCCAAGGCGCGCATGTCCAACCAGGCAAGATAGGTCGCTTCAGGCGCAAAGTGTTTGACCTGCGACCAATGGCTGCGGCAGTGGGCAGCGACATGATCACGGTTATCGCGCAGATAATCGATGACCGCATCCAGCCACGGCTGGCCCGCCGTCCACGCCGCCTCCACCGCCGCGATAGCCAGCGTATTGGTGCCACCACGGCTATGGGCTGGGATGCGCAAAAAGCGCTCACGCAGGGCTTGCGAACCGAAATGCGCGAAGGCCATACACAGCCCGGCGATATTGAAGGCCTTGCTCGCCGACATCAGCGTAACGGTGCGCGCGGCGATGTCGGGGCCCAGGGATGCGATGGGAATGTGTTTGTTTTCACCGAGGACCAGTTCGGCGTGAATTTCATCGGAAACAACAACCAGATCATGGCGACAGGCAAGCTCGGCAAGCTGTTGCAATTCAGTGCGGTTGAAGGCGCGGCCGGTCGGATTGTGCGGGTTGCAGATCATCAAGACCCGCGTGCCGCTATCGACCGCCGCCGCTAAAGCGTCGAAGTCGATTTCATAACGCGCCGGGCCCGCCACCAGCGGACATAACACCGCGCGCCGCCCGGTCTCACTCGCGGCGTGCAGAAAGGGCGGGTAGATCGGCGTCTGAATCAGCACACCATCGCCCGCTGCGCTGAGCGTTTCAAGACACAGGTACAAACCTTGCACCACGTCGCTCAGGATCACGACTTCGGCGGGGTCAATCTGCCAGGCGAAGCGGGCCAGCACACGGTCCGCAAACAACCCAGGCAGAGCGGTGCGCGAGGGTGCCAGCGGATAACCAAGATCGTGATTGGCCAGACGCTGGTCCAGTGCCGCGCGGATCGGCGCCGCCACTTCGAAGTCCATGTCTGCGACCCACGCCGGCAGGACATCGGCCCCATAGAGCGACCATTTCTGGCCACGTCGCAGACGCAGACGGGATTCGTTCAGTTGGTCGAGATCCATGGTGCTCCCGCGCAATTTTGTTCGCGCTTTTTTGCGGCAGCCCTGCAAGCTAATGTCCGACTGAAGTCGGACCTACATTGGATGCCGAGGTTTTTGTAGGTCCGACTTCAGTCGGACATTCGGCCCAGCATAGCGGCTTTCCGACTCGCGATGAATGTCTCGATTCTTTCGTACAATCGACGCATAACAGCACGATGAACTGCGCCATGAATATTCTTATCACCGGCCACAGTCGTGGGCTGGGCGCCGGCCTCGCAAGCCATGCCCTGGCTGCTGGACACCGTGTTTACGGCCTCAGTCGCGGCGTGCTGGAGGCACCCGACCCTGGCCTGTGCCAAGCACAATGCGACTTGTCCCAACACGACACCATCGGCCCGGCGCTTACACGCCTCGTGCCTGCCAATGTCAACTTGGAACAGGTCTATCTCAACGCGGGTGTCCTGGGACGCATCGCCGCACTGCGCGATACACCACTGCATGACATCACCACCGTCATGAACATCAACGTGTGGGCGAACAAACTGATCATCGACTGGCTCTCAACACGGCCAGCCGCACCTAAACGCATCGTGCTGATTTCTTCCGGGGCGGGCGTGGTAGGAAATCACGGTTGGGGCGCATATGCGCTGTCCAAAGCCACCCTGAATATGCTCGCGCAACTGTATGCCCATGAGATGCCCAACACACAACTGCTGGCGCTTGCACCCGGACTGGTGGATACCGACATGCAGGCCGCGCTGCGACAGGTGAATGGGCAGACCTTCCCTTCGGTGAAACGCCTGCACGCGGCCCACGGAAGCGTTGCCATGCCTGCCCCGACGATAGTTGCCGCGCGTATCGTCGCTGCCGATGAACAACTGGCGGCCCTCGCCAGCGGCAGTTTCGTTGATCTGCGCACGCTGGTTTGAGCATAAACATCCGACGCCTCATTCACTCACCTATCGAGCACAAGCCTAATGACTTCAACCTCCGCCCAGACCGATAAGCGCACACCACTGCACATGGCAGCGCACCAGCATTCCTGGTCGGCGCGCGTCCTGGCGCAAACGCTGGCCTGGGCGATAATCAAACCCGTGTATTTTTTCGCCGAGCTGGCCGGCCGCACCGATGCGCTGTGGCGCTGGGTGGGCCAGAAGATGCGTAATGATGTGGTCGCCAGCCACGATTTTGGCGACTACCTGCCGGGCTCCGCCGACGTCATCGTGTGCACCTTCCCCAAGTGCGGAACCAACTGGACCTTGCAGATCGCCCACCAGATCGCGACCCGCTGCACCGGTGAGTTCGAGCACATCCATCACGTAGTGCCGTGGCCCGACTTCAAGCACCAGCACATGATTGTGCCGATGGACGATCGCGCCGTGCTCGACGCCTCTCCCACCGGTTTACGCGTGATCAAGACCCACCTCGAATTCAACAAGCTGCCCTACAACGACAACGCCCGTTACATCTGCATACTGCGCGATCCCAAAGATGCCTTTGTCTCCAGCTATCATTTCATCCGCGAGATCTTCTTCGGTCCGATCATGCCGCCGGTGGACGTCTGGCAGCGTTTGTACTGTTCCGACGGCTTTCCGTTTGATTGGGCCGAGCATGCCGATACCTACTGGCGACATCGCGACAAAGCCAATCTCCTGATCTTGACCTATGAAGAGATGAAGGCCGATACCGCTGCCAGTATCGCGCGCATCGCACACTTCATGGGGGTGGAGCTGAGCCCTGAGGAACTCGCCACCGTTGCTGAAAAGAGCAGCTTCGCGTACATGAAGGGCATTGGCCACAAATTCAGCCCACCGGCCATGACGCCGCTCGCCCAGCGTGAACGCACCATGATTCGACGTGGTGCCGCCGGTAGTTCGGACGAACTCCTGAGCGCCGCACAGCAGCAGGCAATCGACGACCGCATGCGCCAGCGCCTGGCGTCGCTAGGCAGCGATTTCCCCTACGACGAGTACTACGGCCGCACAAGCGCGCGAGCGGAATAAAACGCTGCACACCACGCTCTGCTCCTGGTAGGGCGGCGCGCACCGGGTGCCATCGCGACGGGCGCGTTTTACCATCCTGCTCAGCTCACAATCGGCTTGCCGGAGGGTTGGCGTTCCACCTCTGCGTCGGGTGATTTTTGGCGAACCCGCCAGCTGCGGTGCGTTTGCCAACGACGGCGCTTCCCATGCTGATGGCATTGGCAAGTGCGATGGGTGCGCGGTGTCGGCAAACGCCTAAGCGAAGCGAAGCGTTTGACCTGCGTCACACTTCTAGCACGATGATTTGAGTCGCTAACGGATTTGGACATACTTGCCGCACTCGTGCCGGTTGGCGCGCCATTGGAAGTCGGAATTCATGAAAAGCCACAAACTATCTGTCTTGAGTCTGGCCATCACGGTCGCCATTGGGTTTGGTGCCTGGCCATCGTCAAGTTTGGCGCGCTCCTACGGCCCCGCCTGTACCGTGAGCGAGCTGGTCGAGCGTGATAGCGACAATGACGGCATTCTCAATCGTCGCGACTTTGATGATGACAACGATCGAATTCCCGACCGCCTCGATCGTGACGACGACAACGACACCATTCCCGATCGTCTGGACAGCGATGACGACAACGACGGCGTTGCCGATAGTCGTGATCGTGTAGACAGCGATGGCGACAACGACGGGATCGCTGACCGGCGCGACGCGGATGACGACGACGACGGTGTCTCCGATGCCAATGACATCGACGACGACGACGACGGTGTCCTGGATGACTATGACCACGACGATAACGACGACGACAACGATGGCATCGTCGATGCCAATGACCGAGATGCCGATAACGACGGCATCAGGGACTCACTCGAAACAGACGATGATAATGATGGCCGCTCAGATCTGAGCGAAGCGCTCGATGGTACCGACGACGACAACGACGGCGTAGCCGATGCCAGCGACCGCGATGATGACAATGCCGGCATCGTCGATGCCAACGATTTTGATGATGATAACGACGGCGTAAACGACGCCAACGATCAGGACGACGACAATGATGGCGTGACGGATGCCGACGATGGCGACGACGACAATGACGGTGTTCTCGATCGGATCGATGGACCCGGCAGCGACGACGATGATGATGGCCTTGCAGACGACAGCGATAGTGATGACGATGATGACGGTACCATCGACAGCGATGACAGCGACGATGACGATGACGGCATCGCGGACAGCGAGGACCTGGATGAAGCCGATGACGACGAAGACGGCATTTCGGACAGCGACGACTTTGATGACGATAACGACGGCATCGGCGACTCAGCAGACGACGATGACGACAATGACGGTATCGGCGACTCGCAGGACAGAGATGACGACAATGATGGCCTGACCGACTCCGACGACGATGACGACGACAATGACGGTATTGACGACGATGATGACGACAACGTCTGTGATGACCTCGATGATGATGGCATTGTCGATAGCGACGACGACGATGACGACAATGATGGCGTGCTGGACGGCGATGACAGTGATGCCGATAACGATGGCATCGTCGGCGAGGACGATACTGACGATGACAACGATGGCAGTGCGGACGAAGACGATACCGACAGCGACAACGATGGCACGTCTGACGAAGACGATAACGAGAGTTGTTTAGCTTAAAATCAGGCGCGCAGGGAAAAGCAAGCGCCGCTCAGCGGCCTAGCGCAGGGCGGCGTGCGTTCAGTCAGCTCAGATCTTAGTGTCGGATTTTGGTGTCTCGTGTCCGTTCCGTTTGCCCCGGCCGCGGCCTGCCCTATACCGTCGCACAGCCCGCTGTTCGTCCGGCGCTTTGAGTGTCCCGTGCCGCGTCAGGTGACTGCGGTCACTTGCGGACTCGCTTAGTTGAACCGCCCTCCACTCTCAGCCAGCCGCTTCAATAACGGTGCCGGATGCCACGATGCCGGGTCCTGTCGCGCAAATTCGCAGACTCGCGCATAAACCTTGTCCAGACCGATCAGATCGGCATAAAACATTGGACCGCCCAGATAGGATGGCACGCCGTAGCCGTAGACGTAGATGACATCGATATCACTCGCCCGCTGCGCGATACCTTCTTCCAGAATCCAGGCGCCTTCGTTGATGAGGGCAAACATCAGCCGTTCCACCACCTCGGCCGGCGCAATCCCACGGCGAGTAATACCCTTGGCGCGGGAATGCTCGACGATCAGTTGCTCGATGATCGGATCACGCTGGCGCTCACGGGTAGTCGGGTCATAGCGGTAGAAACCCGCGCCGGTTTTCTGGCCGTAGCGTTCCATCTCGCAGATCTTGTCCGAGATTTCGCAGTAGCGTTCGCCGGCTGGCAGGCTGGCGGGCAGGCCCTTGCCTTGGCGGATGCGCCAGCCGACGTCGAGCCCGGCAAGGTCCGACATTGTGAGCGGCCCCATGGCAAAACCCAGCGCGTAGATGGGGTCGTCCACCTCATGGGGCAATGCACCTTCTTCAAGCATGTACTGCGCCTGGGCGCCGTAGCGATGGATCATTCGGTTGCCAACGAAGCCATCGCACACACCCACCACCACGCCCACTTTATTGATCGCTTTGCACACCGCGAGTGTCGTGGCCAGGGTCTCGAAGCTGGTTTTGGCACCACGCACGATCTCGAGCAGCTTCATGACATTGGCCGGGCTGAAAAAATGGGTGCCGATGACCTTCTCAGGTCGTTTTGTCACTGCTGCGATTTCATCGACGTCGAGGGTTGAGGTATTGGTCGCAAGTATGGCGGCAGGCTTCGTTACCTCATCGAGCTTGGCAAAAATCTCCTTCTTCACTGCCATGTTCTCGTAGGCGGCCTCGATCACCAGGTCAACTTGCGCGAGATCCGCGTAGGCCAAGGTGGGCTTGATCAGGCCCATGCGCTGTTCAACCTGGGTCATGGTGAGGCCACCACGTTTGGCTGTGCGCTCGTAGTTGCTGCGCACTACCGCGAGACCCTTGTCCAAGGCTGGTTGCTGCATCTCGAGCAGCACCACCGGTATGCCGACGTTGGCAAAATTCATGGCGATGCCACCGCCCATGGTGCCGGCACCGATCACGCCCACGCTGCGGATGGCGAGCGGTTTGATTTCGGCCGGCATGTCATCAACCTTGGCCGCTGCACGCTCGGCAAAAAATATGTGGCGCTGGGCGGCCGATTGGGTGCCTTCGAGCAATTCGCGGAAGAGTTCGCGCTCGCGCACCATGCCCGCTTCAAACGGCAGGGTGCAGGCGGCCTCCACGCTCGCGATGCAATTCAACGGGGCCTGGAAACCGCGCTTGGTTTTACGCGCTGTTGTCCGCGCTTGCTCAAAGATCGCGGGATCGACGCCCGTGACCTTGTCGTTCAGGTCGCGCACTTTTTTCAGCGGCGCACCGCTTGCGACTATTTTGCGCGCAAAGGCCAGCGCCCCTTCACGCAGGTGGCCCTCTTCCACCAGCTCATCAATCACACCCTGGGCGTGGGCGAGCGGCGCAGGGATCTGGCTACCGTTGGCGATGGCGTCAAGCGCTGCCTGTGGACCGATGAGCCGCGGCAGGCGCTGGGTTCCGCCAGCGCCGGGCAACAGACCCAGGTGCACTTCCGGCAGTCCGACTCGCGCCGAGGTCAGCGCCACGCGGTAATGGCAACACAGCGCGGTTTCGAGCCCGCCGCCCAGCGCGGTGCCATGAATGGCGGCGACCACCGGCTTAGGCATATCCTCCATCGCCGCTAAGGTCTCGAGAAAACTGGGGCCGGCCATCGGCTTGCCAAATTCCGAGATGTCAGCGCCTGCGATGAACGTACGGCCGTCGCAGATGAGTACGGTTGCAATCGTGTCGTCGACCCTGGCCTCGGCAAAGGCCGCAGCGAGTCCCTCGCGAACATGCTGGGAGAGTGCGTTGACCGGTGGATTGTTGACGGTGACAACGCCGACGTCGCCGTCCTTCACATAAGAAACCGAGTGGCTCATGGAATGCTCCCCTGTTGGCTGGGATGCCGAGTGTAAGACGCGGGCACCTGTCGCGTCGCCCAGCTTGATTGACGTCGTTGCTGAAGCGGGCCACGACCTGGTGTCGCAAGACGGTCTAGCTTGGCGCTTCCCGCCGATCGAGCTTAACGATGCCACAAGCTTGTCACACGCTGCAGCGCAAGGTCCTGGGCTAGGATAAGTTCTTTGCGGCGCTACACTTCGGACCTTTGCAAGGGCGAACCGGGGGCAAGATGTTTTTGTTCGACCGCCCTCGTCCTGGCGGCCGGCGACTGACCAGTTCACTCCCGCGCCACGCAACAAACTTCACTTGGAATAGGGAGCTGTTATGTCGTCGCCTACAAGCCCTGCTCGCCAAGCCATGCAACTCGGGTTGTTCATGCCCAATTGCAGCTATGGGTACTCCATCAGCAGCTACAAACCCGATCCCGATGACTGGACCTTCGAGTCCAATTTGTGTATTGCGCGGGCCGCCGAGGCCGCCGGATTCGACTTTCTGTTTCCGGTCGCGAAATGGAAAGGTTATGGCGGCGAAACTGACTACCTGGGCACATCCCTGGAAACCTTCACCTGGGCTGCGGCGCTGCTGTCCAATACCACAAAAATTCGCGTCTTCTCGACCGTGCACGTGCCAGTGTTCCATCCGGTGGCCACGGCCAAGATGGGTGCAACACTGGATCACATCGGTAAGGGTCGCTGGGGACTCAATATCGTCAGCGGTTGGAGCGAGCGCGAGTTCGGCATGATGGGCATCGAAGTCATGCCCCATGCTGAGCGTTATCGACGCACCCACGCCTATATCGACATCCTGCGTGGTCTGTGGACCGAAGAGCCGGGCACGTTCAACTACAGC
>JANOXY010000746.1:0-3444 GCA_031418675.1 Pseudomonadota bacterium | reverse complement strand
CCTGGCGCTACTCGAACGGCACGCCCACAGCACCGAGCGCCTGGCATTGGCACCGGCCTACGCTGCGATGGGACCGCGGCGCCAGGTGGGTATTGCGTTACGCGCGATTGCCGATGGCAAACTGCGAGAGCTCGAGTTCCCCGATCATCGGCGGGTCATCAGCGGGCCGAGCGTGGATCTGGCCAGCCGCTATTGGATCACAGCTCAGCAAGAAGGCTTCGCGCGGCTGCTGGAGACCCATGGGTTCCCCTTTCAATCACTAGATAAGCCGCTCGAACGTGAGCTAACGATCCAGCCAATACCCGCGGCCGGCACAGCGTGGCCGGAGGCCACACGTGAGGTGCGCCGGATTCCGGCGGGGAGTCTGCAAGCGTCAGTCTCTGGACCGCGTGGGCGCTTGCTGGCCTTGCTGCTCGAACCGCGTTCGACGAGCAGCGTGTTTCATTACCACGCCTTTGCGCAAATGCTGAGCGCGGCAAAAGAATGTTTTGTATGGCGAGATTGTGCGCAACGAGGCGAGCGTGGTCAGCCGCGAGCGTGACCTGCAGCCCATGGTAAGTGTGGAATTTCAACTGCCGATAGGGTAGTTGCCGGCGTCATGGGGCATAATGCGCCGGATTTAACGCGTCGGCTCCACCGACCCCATTCAATACCCATCCCCAATTGCTGAACGCAAGGAGACAGTGCGTGCGGTCAAGCTACCTTTTTACAAGTGAATCCGTGTCCGAAGGACATCCTGACAAGGTCTCTGATCGCATCTCGGATGCGGTGGTCGACGCTTATCTGGCTGCCGATCCCCAGGCGCGCGTTGCGGTTGAAACCCTCTGCACCACTAACCGCATAGTCATTGCCGGTGAAGTCCGGGGACCCGCCAGCATCACGTCTGAAACCATCGAAACCTTGGCACGCGACGCGGTCAAGGCCATAGGCTACGAACAAGACGGCTTTCACTGGAAGCATGCGGATGTTGCTTGTTACGTGCACCAGCAGTCGTCCGACATCGCCCAAGGTGTCGATAGCGGCGAGAACAAAGACGAAGGCGCTGGCGACCAGGGCATCATGTTCGGCTACGCCTGCCGCGAAACCGACGTACTGATGCCTGCACCGCTCTATTACTCGCATCGCATCCTGCAGGAGCTCGCGGCAGTTCGTCACAGTGGTAAAGAGCCAGGCCTGGGACCGGACGCCAAGAGCCAGCTGACCTTGCGCTACGAAAATGGCAAGCCGGTGCGTGCGACCTCGGTGGTGGTTTCGACCCAGCATTCCGACAAACTCTCCCAGGCCGATGTCCGTGAACTTGTGCGTCCCTATGTGCTTGCCGTGCTGCCGGAAGGCTGGATGTGCGACGAAAAAGATTTTTATGTCAATCCAACCGGGCGCTTCGTGATTGGCGGCCCCGATGGTGATGCCGGTCTGACCGGCCGCAAAATCATTGTTGATACCTATGGTGGCGCAGCCCCCCACGGTGGTGGCGCATTTTCCGGTAAGGACCCCAGCAAGGTCGACCGCTCAGCCGCCTATGCGGCGCGCTATCTGGCTAAAAACGTGGTGGCGGCGGGCTTCGCTGAGCGCTGCACTATCCAACTCTCCTACGCAATCGGCGTGGCCAAGCCGCTATCGTTGTACGTCGACTTGCACGGTACCGGCGAAGTGGACGAAGCGCGTCTCGAGAAGGCCCTGGCGGAAGTAATGGACTTAACGCCACGCGGCATTCGCAAACACCTGGTGCTCAATCGGCCGATTTACGAGCGCACGGCGGCTTACGGTCATTTTGGCCGTGCACCGGAAGCTGACGGTGGCTTCTCGTGGGAAAAAACCGACCTGGCCGACAGCCTGCGTCGTGCATTGACCTGAGCGCCGCGAGATCCGCGCTCGGCATAGCGACGTAGTAACAGTATGAGTAACGAGAGACGGGGTATTCACATGGCTCGAGGAAGTAGTAATGGCAGCACCAGCGCCAAAATCGTCGCTGGCGCTATTCGTAAAGCACGTGGCGCAACACAGGACTACGCGGTCAAGGATCTGAGCCTGGCCGAGTTTGGCCGCAAAGAGATTGAACTGGCTGAACAGGAGATGCCTGGTCTGCTGGCGATGCGCAAGGAGTTTGGTAAATCAAAACCGCTGAAGGGTGCGCGGATTACCGGCTCGCTGCACATGACCATCCAGACTGCCGTTCTGATTGAAACATTGCAGATCCTCGGCGCCAAGGTGCGTTGGGCCAGCTGCAATATCTTTTCAACCCAGGACCACGCTGCTGCAGCGATAGCCAAACAGGGCACGCCCGTGTTTGCGGTCAAGGGTGAGTCGATCGCCGAATATTGGGACTACACCGATCGCATTCTCGATTGGGGCGATGGTACTGGCCCCAACATGATCCTCGACGACGGTGGTGATGCGACCTTGTTTGTCTTGCTGGGTTACAAGGCCGAGACCGATCCCAAGGTCTTAGACGTCAAACCGAGCAGCGAAGAGGAGGCCATGCTCTATGCCGCTCTCAAGCGCTCGATCAAGCGTGACCCGCAGCGTTTCCATCGCATGGTGCCCGGCATTCGCGGTGTGACCGAAGAAACCACCACCGGCGTGCATCGCCTCTATCAGTTGATGGAAAAAGGTGAGTTGCTGTTCCCGGCGATGAACGTCAACGACTCGGTGACCAAGTCCAAATTCGATAATCTGTACGGCTGCCGTCATTCACTGGTCGACGCCATCAACCGTGCCACCGATGTCATGTTGTCCGGCAAAGTTGCGGTCGTCGCTGGTTATGGTGATGTCGGTAAAGGTTCCTGCCAGTCCCTGCGTGGCCAGGGAGCACGGGTCATCGTCACCGAAATCGACCCCATCTGTGCGCTGCAAGCCGCGATGGAAGGTTATGAAGTGATGCGCATGGACGACGCTTGCCGCATCGGCGATATTTTCGTCACCACCACCGGTTGCTGTGACGTCATTACCGAAGCGCACATTAAACAGATGAAGGATCTGGCCATCGTCTGCAATATCGGTCACTTCGATAGTGAGATTCAGGTTGATAAGCTGCGTCGCTATAAGTGGACCGAGATCAAGCCGCAGGTGCACAAGGTCACGCTGCCCAGTAAACGCAGCATTCTGCTGCTGGCGGAAGGGCGTCTGGTCAACCTCGGTTGCGCGACCGGTCACCCGAGCTTCGTGATGTCCAATAGCTTTACCAACCAGACCATCGCGCAGATCGAAATGTTCAACCATCGCGAGCAGTACCCGATCGGCGTGTACACCCTGCCCAAGGCCCTGGACGAGAAGGTTGCGCGGCTGCATATCGGCAAGATTGGCGTCAAGCTCGACGTCTTGACCAAAAAGCAGGCGAGTTATCTCGGCCTGCCGGTGGACGGGCCCTTCAAGCCCGATCACTACCGCTATTGAGTACAGGTCGGGGGCGGGCCCAGGCCCGCGCCCCCAAAGACAACGCCCGCC
>JANOXY010000745.1:0-2115 GCA_031418675.1 Pseudomonadota bacterium | reverse complement strand
CCGGTTGTCGTTCAAGATGTTCGTATACGGCGTGCCGGTATAAACGTAAGTCGTGGATGCCCCTGCCTGAGCGCTCAGCACGAGTAGCGCCCCGAGAAGAGGTTGTCGAATATTCATAAGTCCCTCTGCGAATTATTGTTATATAGCGCGCGTAAAGTGTAGCTCGTGGCCGAGCATGCCCCTGCATCCTATTACATTCCCGGACGGTGGTCCCGATGCGCCATTGTCTCGGGTCTGTTCAGTTCCCTGCGTAGTTCGCGTTTTGCGCGAGCGAAACAATAGTCAACAGTTAGATGCTCACCAACCATTCGCCGGTGTCGTCCGTTCTGTGAGTCTTCTACTAGCGTTATCGAACCCGCAATGTCGACCGCGTTTGGCCGACAGTGGAAGTAAGGCCCCCCGAACCCAGGTAGCCTCGGCGAGTACGCAATCCCCTTAGAGCCCAACCGGCGATGCGGACTTCGTCGGCCGCGCGGCGCTGATGTGAACGATAGCGCACGGACAAGCGATCTCAATGCAGTTAATTTGAAAACTTGACGGCAGCGAGTTGTGCGCCTGTGTGGTCAAAAGCGGCGTTGCTCTTTCGGCCCGCCGATTCGCATAAAGGAGATTTATTATGAAAAAATTCTTAATCGCAATCCTGTCTCTGTTCGTGGTGGCACTGGCCGTGCCGCTGCAAGCCGCTCAGACGACCGAGAAGACTCTATATGAGCGGCTTGGCGGCGTGTTCGCCATCGCTGCGGTCGTTGACCATTTTAGCGACGCGGTAGTGCAGAACCTGGTCGTGGGAAAGACTTCGCAGAACCCAGCCCTCAGAGAATGGCACACGAAGAACCTGACCAGGTTGCCGGGCCTCAAGTTCGAGCGGACCCTGTGGGTGTGCGAGGTCACGGGCGGGCCGTTCAAATTCTCACCGACAAAGCCGGGTAAAACTCATTTGGGCCTAGAGGTGGCGCATCGCGACCTCAAGATATCGCCAGCGGAATTTGATGAGGTGGCGGCCGAGCTAGGTCGCAGCCTTGATTTCGCCAAAGTGGCTACGCGTGAGAAGGGCGAAGTCCTCGCCGCCTTCGCAGCGCATAAAAACGAGGTAACGGCTGGTTACAAGACGAACTGATTGTGGCTGGCTTGCACTTGATCCCGCTATTCATCGCCCACTCAGCGGCCCAACTCATTCGACCGGAGACACGAAATACCCAAACCCAATCAACGCAAACCGTCAGCGGCGCACAAGCGCCTCGAGGTCTTTGTCGGCGACTGGCATGCCGAAGGAACGTCGTACGGCGACGGGCAGGATGTCGCCGACCCGCGTGCGGCAGGTGTACCGTGGACGAGCGACGAAAGCTACGAATGGCTGCCTGGCAGCTTCTTCGTGCTGCACCGCTGGGATGCGCAGATGGGAAAGCACGAGTTCAAGGGCGCCGAGATCATCGGCTACGACGAGGCAGAGGGCGGCCACTTCACACGCATGTTCGACAACGCCGGCCACCACCCCGACTACCGCGCGAGCGTTAGCGGCCATGTCTGGACCTTCACCGAAGAGCAGACGCGTGCAACCGTGACGGTGCAGGGCGACAGCGACAAGATAACCTTCAATTGGGAATGGAAGAACGGCGGTCGGAAATGCTTGCCTTTGTGCGATCGGGTCGCAGTGCGGAGTCAGCTGGTCACGTCATCATAAGTCTGTGGCGCGACCATGGCGTGTCGCTTCGCCGATCCGACGAAGTCAAGGCTCGGTTGTGCCGGTGATTTCAATTTTCTTGGTAACCCATTCGCGCAAATAACCGTCACCTGCCGATGTAAGAGGCAGATCGTCGCTAACGCCAGGGTATCCACTACAGCTATGAGGCTTTGGGTCGAGCTTTGATTGGTCTACTGCACATCTTGATTAGCAGCTAAGCGGCGACGAATTTCAAGGTTCCACCTTCCGCTTGTGGCCGACAACGGAAGTAACCACCCCCAGGCACGGGTAGGTCGGCGAGACATCGGGAGCGGCAGGCCGGAACCGCCGTAATCGACCCGACAGTGCCCCACTACCGAAGCTTCTCCATTTGGGGATTCCCCTGATTTCACGGACACATCAAGAAGGGACCAAAATGGTCCCGGAGGTGTGGC
>JANOXY010000744.1:0-35361 GCA_031418675.1 Pseudomonadota bacterium | reverse complement strand
GTATCTATCCCTCGATGTACACCGGCCAGCTGTGGACCATGCGTCAGTACGCAGGCTTTGGTACTGCTGCTGAAACCCACGAGCGCTTTCAGTATCTGCTCGGCCAGGGTCAAGGCGGCCTGCTGGTTGCTTTTGATCTGCCCACTCAGCTCGGCATGGATTCCGACGATCCCCGCGCGCGCGGCGAAGTGGGTGTGGTCGGTGTGGCGGTTGATTCCATGGCCGACATGGAAACCATCTTCCGCGGCCTGCCGCTGGAAAAGGCCAGCCCGTCCTTGACCATGAATGCCGCCGCTTCGGTGGCGCTCGCCATGTATGTCGCGGTTGCTGAAAAAGAAGGCCTCAAACCTGAACAGATCAGTGGCACCACCCAGAACGATATCCTGAAAGAATACATCGCGCGCGGTGCTTATATTTTCCCGCCGCGCCCGTCGCTGCGTTTGAGCATCGACATCATTGAGTACTGTTCCAAACATCTGCCGCGCTGGAACTTCATGAACATCTGCGGTTATCACATTCGCGAAGCCGGCTCGACGCGGGTGCAGGAAGTGGCTTTTGCACTGGCCAATGCCATCACCTATATCGAAGCCTGCCTCGAACGTGGCCTGGAAATCGATTCTTTCGCCAAGCGCCTGGCTTTCAACTTCACCGCGTCCTGCGAAATATTTCCCGAAGCCGCCAAGTTCCGCGCCGCGCGCCGCCTGTGGGCGAAGCTGCTGCGCGATCGTTTTGGTGCTCGCGACCCGGCCTCGTGGATGTGGCGCACCGGCGCGGGCTCGGCCGGCAGTACCTTGACCGCCCAACAACCGGACAACAACGTCGTGCGTGTGGCGCTGCATGCATTGTCGGCGATCCTGGGTGGTGTGCAGTCGTTTCATACTGCCGCCTATGACGAAGCCCTGGCCTTGCCTTCAGAGCACTCGGCCACGCTGGCCCTGCGCACTCAGCAGGTGCTGGCCTATGAAAGTGGCGTGGGCGAAGTGATCGACCCGCTTGGGGGTTCCCATTATGTCGAGGCCTTGACCGACGAGATCGAACGGGAAGTGGTGAAGGCCATCGCCAAGATCGAAGCCGAAGGTGGCATGTTGAAGTCCATCGAAGAAGGTCGCGTGCAGGCCGAGATCGCGCGTTCGTCCTACGCCCTGCAACGTCGCATCGAAGATGGCGAGCAGGTGGTGGTGGGCGTCAATCGTTTCCAGGACAAGAGTGAGAACGACATCCACCTGCATCGACCGTCGGAAGAAAGTGTGCAGGCACAATTGCAGCGCTTGACCCGCCTGCGCAGCGAGCGCGACAACGGCGCCGTGCAACGCGCCCTGCGCGTGCTTGAAGACGAGGCGCGTGGCAAAGGCAATCTTATGTACCCACTGCTGGACGCGGTGAAAGCCTATACCACCATCGGCGAGATCTGCGGCACCCTGACTGCGGTGTTTGGTGAATACCGTCCACAAGCGGGAACCTTGCCATGAGTGCCGTTGGACAAAGTAACGCAACGCCGATCCGCATTCTGGTGGCCAAGCCCGGTCTCGATGGTCACGACCGCGGTGCCAAGGTCTTGGCCCAGGCCCTGCGTGATGCGGGCATGGAGGTGATCTATACCGGCTTGCGTGTGTCGCCGGAAATCATCGCCAACACCGCCGTGCAGGAAGACGTTGATGTGATCTGCGTGAGTATTCTGTCGGGCGCGCACAACGTGGTGTTTGCCGATCTGATGGCATGTCTAAAGACCTGCGGTGGCGAAGATATCCCGGTACTGGGCGGTGGTGTGATCCCCAAAACCGACATCACCTATCTGAAGACCTTGGGCGTGCGCGAAGTTTTCACCCCCGGTGCCAAACTCGCGACCATTACCCAATACGTGCACGACATCGTCGGGCGCTGAGGCACGCGCCGATGACATTGTGAGTCGCGAACTACCACCCGATTGGCGCGCCCGTGTCGTTGCTGGTGAACGACGCATGCTGGCGCGTGCCTTGACCGTGCTCGAAACCGATGGCCCGCAGGCGCAAGTGATCCACGCCGAAATCGGCGTGCCGTCACAAGCCTGTCCGGTGGTCGGTTTTACCGGCGCGCCCGGGGTCGGCAAGTCCACCTTGATCGACAGTTATGTCGCTGAACTGCGCACTCGTGGCGCCGTGGTGGGGGTGTTGGCGGTTGACCCGTCCAGCCCGCGCAGCGGTGGCGCGGTGCTCGGTGATCGCGCGCGCATGTTGCGCCACGCAACCGATAGCGGCGTGTATGTGCGTTCGTTTGCCGCGCGCGGCCATCTCGGTGGATTGACCCGCGCTTTTGCGCGCGTGCTCGATCTGCTGCAGATCGCGGGCTTCGATTTGTTGATCATCGAAACCGTCGGCACTGGCCAATCGGAAGTGCAACTTGCGGACGTCGCAACCACCAATGTTGTGGTCTGTGCGCCGGGCATGGGTGACGAATTACAGGCCATCAAAGCCGGTGTGCTCGAGATCGCCGACATCGCGGTGGTCAACAAGGCCGATCAGTTGGCGGCCGGCCCCACGGTGCTGGCGCTGGAAGATGCGCTGAATCGTTCGGAACACGATCCCCGTTGGCGTATTCAGGTGTTGGAAACCACCGCGATCGACGGCCGCGGTGTGGTGGCACTGGCGGATCAAATCGAGCGCCACGGCCTAGCGGTCGGTCTGGCGCGCGCGGGCCAGCGATCGATTCGTGCGCGCCTGGAAACCCGTGTCATCGAACTCGCACGCACGCGGCTGCATGCCTTCAGCGACACTGCGCTCGCACAACTGCAAACCGCCGTGGCAAACGGCACGCTCAGCGAACTGGAAGCCGCACGGCAAGTGCTGGATACCGCACCACCGTCTTGAA
The DNA here is from genome assembly GCA_031418675.1 of Pseudomonadota bacterium. Lineage (GTDB taxonomy): Bacteria > Pseudomonadota > Gammaproteobacteria > JADJYF01. The sequence goes on along the minus strand of JANOXY010000744.1, from coordinate 32,517 downwards.
TGTGCCCCCGCCACGCCATTGCTCGAGGACCTGACGCATGAAATTTCGTCCCCTGGGTCGCACCGGTATCGCCGTATCGCAACTGTGCATGGGCACTATGCCCTTTGGTGGCGAAGCCGATGAATCAGCCTGCGCGGCGATGTATCAGGCCGCGCGCACCGCAGGGATCAATTTTTTCGACACCGCCGATCAGTACAACGCCGGTCGTGCCGAAGAAATCCTCGGCAAGCTGATGCAGGGCCATCGCGACGATCTCGTGATTGCCACCAAGGGTTTCAATCCCATGGGCAGCGACATCAACGCCAAGGGCGCATCACGCCGCCACCTGAGTCGCGCCTGCGAGGCCAGTCTTAAACGCCTGGGCACCGACCGCGTCGAGATCTACTACGTGCACAATCAGGACCCGCGTACACCGCTGGAAGAGACCCTGCGTGGCCTGGAAGATCTGGTGCGTGCCGGCAAGATTCTTTATCCCGCCCTCAGCAATCACACCGCCTGGCAGACCCAGGCCGCACTCGATATCCAACGCGCCAACCGTTGGGCACCGCTGCAACTCATTCAACCGATGTACAACCTGCTCAAACGCACCGCCGAGATCGAGATCCTGCCGATGGCCACGGCCAACCACCTGAGCGTTGTACCCTACGGACCATCGGCCGGTGGTTTGTTATCGGGCAAGTACGCCGGCGATCGCGCTACCGTGGCAGGTCGCATCAACCAGAATCCGATGTATGCGCAGCGTTATGCTGAGCCTTGGGCCTTCGACGTCGCGGCCCGCTTTGCCGAGTTCTGCGCTGCACGCGATGTGCATCCGGTCAGCATGGCAGTGGCCTGGGTCGCGGCCCATCCGGCGGTGACGGCGCCGATCATCGGGGCGCGTGATGTTGAGCAGATGCAGGCGTCGCTGGATGCGGTGAACATTGATATGAACACCGCACTGCGCGCTGAGATCGCGGCGCTGTCGCCGGCGCCGCCGTCCGCCACCGATCGCAGCGAGGAACTCATGCGTAAGTCCTGACAACGCGGAGGGCGCCGCTGCTACGCCATAACGCTGTTGCGTCGGTACTGCTCGCCTTCGCAACGATGCTCCTGCCCACCAACCGGAATCCACCCGCCATGCCGCCACCCAAACGCCTCCTATTCAACGCCTTCTCCATGAACTGCGTGTCCCATATCCACCATGGCCTATGGCGCCGCGCCGATACCCGCCAGCTGGAATACGCCTCGCTCGATCCCTGGGTAGACCTCGCGCAGCTGCTCGAGCGCGCTAAGTTCGATTCTTTATTCCTCGCTGATGTGGTGGGCACCTACGACATCTACAAAGGCGGCCCGGAGACCTCGATACGCGAAGCAATGCAGATCCCGGTCAATGATCCGACGCTGCTCATTCCCGCCATGGCCCATGCGACAGAACATCTGGGCTTTGCTTATACCGGATCAATTTTTGCCGAGCATCCTTTCAACTTCGCACGGCGTGCTTCCACCCTTGATCATTTAACCAAAGGGCGCGTGGCCTGGAATATCGTTACGTCCTATCTGCCCAACGCAGCGCAGAATCTCGGCTACGGGGATCTGCCGGCCCATGACGATCGTTATGCGCGGGGTGACGACTATCTGGAAGTGCTCTACAAACTGTGGGAAGCGAGCTGGGAAGACGGCGCGGTGCTGCGTGATCGTGAAAGTGGCGTTTATGCCGATCCGACCAAGGTCCATCGCATCGATCACCATGGCCCTTATTACGACGTGCCGGGGCCGCATCTTTGCGAGCCATCACCGCAGCGTACACCGCTGCTGTTTCAGGCCGGGTCTTCCGATCGGGGGCGCGAGTTTGCCGCGCGCCATGCCGAGTGTGTTTTTATCACCGGTGGTGGTCGCGGCGAGTTGATTGCCGATCTCCGCGCGCGGGCCGTCCGTTACGGGCGCAGACCGGAAGACATCAAGATCTGTCTGGCGGTGTCCTTGGTGATCGGTGGCACCGAGGGCGAGGCGCGGGCCAAGGCTGCCGACTTGAATGAGATGTTGTCCATCGAAGGTGGGCTGTCCCATATGAGTGGGCACCTCGGCGCTGATCTGAGTGCTTTTGATCCCTCACAACCGATCGCCGATCACGAATTCAACGGCGTGCTCGGTTTTTTGAAAAGCTTTGCTGCCCACGCGCCCGCAGGCGGGCTGACCTTTGGCGACCTCGCACGCCGCCAGATGAGCGGGCAATGGATAGTGGGCAGTGCTGAGCAGATCGCAGACAAGCTCGCGGCCTATGGTGAGTCGGGTGTGGATGGTTTTAATCTGGTCTACGCCACCACACCCGGCACCTTCGTCGACTTCATCGAGGGTGTGGCACCTATCCTCAAACAGCGCGGGTTGATGCAGACCGAGTATGGGCCCGGTCCGCTGCGCGAAAAGATCTTCGGTTATCCCACGCTGCCGAGTCGCCATCCCGGTGCGGCTTTCCGGCGCAAGTAGGCTCAGCTCGCAGGGTTGCTCAACATCTGACGGATTTTGTACTTCAGAATCTTGCCGCCGACGGTGGTCGGGAACTCTGCCATCACCACAATACGCTTAGGCGTCTCGAAGCCCGCCAGTCGTTCGCGTGCGAAGGCAATGAGCGCGGCGTCGTCTATGGTTTTGCCCGCCGCCGGGATGATGCAGGCGGTCACCGCTTCACCCCAGCGTTCATCGGGCATACCTACCACCGCGGCGCGCTGCACGTCCGGATGTTGCTGCAGGATCGCTTCGACGCGGATGGTCGAGACATTTTCGCCGCCGGATTTCACGATGTCTTTGTAGCGATCCACCATCAAGCGCACACCCTCGTCGTGGTAGACAAAGCTGTCGCCGGAATGAAACCAGCCGCCGGCCAGCGCTTCTTCGGTGGCTTTGGGGTCGCGGTAATAACCGGAGAACATGGCCGGGCTGCGATACACCGCTTCGCCCGCCACACCTTTGCGCCCACGCAGGTCCTGGCCGTTTTCGTCGAACACCGTGGCCGCCATGATCGGACTCGGCAGGCCGACATGGTTGGTCGCGGGTGCTTCGCGCAGATACATATCAACATGGCGGTCGATAAAAAAACGATGGCAGGCCACCGCTTCGGTCTGGCCGCAGATCTCGTAGATCTTGACCTGCGGACTGCACAGCCGCCGGAATGCGGCCAGCGAGCCCGGCGATAGGGGCGCCCAGCCGAAGTGCATGGCGGTAATCGAGCTCAAGTCGTAGGCAAACGGCCGCTCTTCAACGGCGCGGATGATGCTCTCAACAAATTGTGGTGAGCCGCCAAACAGGCAGGTCACCCGCTCGCGGGTGCAGGTCTCGGCCATCACATGGCCGTCGGGCTTGCGCCCGATGATCACCGTGCCGCCCGCCATCAGCGGGCCGAACATGCAGGCGTGATCGCCAATGTGGAAGACCATGGGCGTGAAGGCCGCGTGGCGGATATCGGACTCGTGATCCAGGCCACGGGTCATGGTCAGCACGTGGCTATAACCGGTCATGTAGGTGTAGGTGTGGGAGATCATCACGGCCTTGGGGCGCGCCGTGGTGCCGGAGGTGAACAGCACTTCCCATACATCGTCGCCGTGGATCCGGACATCGGGCTCAGACTCACCATGGGCGGCGATGAAGTCTTCAAAGCTCACCGCCACGCCGGTCTTGCCACCACCGATGGACATCACTGGCTTGATGCCGGCGGGAGTGAGCTGATCACCCAGCCTGTCCCATTGGGGCTGATCGACGATCGCCACCTTGGCATCGACGTGGGCCAGGGTTTCGAGGATGACGTCGGGCGCCATCATCACGTTCACCGGCGCTGCGACCATGCCGGCCTTGGCGATCCCGAGTTTGGTCAGCCATGCTTCATTGGAGTTGTCGCAGAACATGGCGATGCGTGTGGCCGGTGCCAGATCCAGCGCCAGCAGGCCATTGGCAACTTGATTGATGAGGGCATTGGCCTGCGCGTAGGTCACCCGCTGATAGGCGGGATTGACGGTGGCGTCGGGGGTGCACACCAGGACCACTTTATCTGGCGTGCTCCAAGTTATACGTTCGATGATGTCGCCGACCGACACGCGGTTCCAACGATCGTCGTTGCGACGGTTGCGAAAATTTTCTACGTCGATGCTCATGGGCAGGCCTCTTTAATCGCGTGGTTGGCGTGCGCCTGCAGTGCCGGTCTAGCCGGCGCCAGGTCGTGTGGCGTCATTTTAATCAGCTGGCCGCGCAGTGCGAGAAAAACCGCCAGCGCGGGCCTGCCAAGGTCGCGGTGTCCACGCATGTTTGACATCGTTATGGGAGAAATTACCTGAAACAGCGACCGGCTGGCGTTGACACTGCGTGCCGCGCGTTGTCTGCTGCCTACACGAAGAATCACATATAAGGGAATCACCATGGGGCGCGAAAAAATCCAGGGAGCTCTGTTGCCATGTCTGGCAGCTATCTTATCGGTGGTTTGCGTGCCATCCGCCGGCGCGGACGATTGTCCTGCCGTACCGAATGGGTACACCGTCATCGAGGGTACCGATGGTGACGATGTGCTGATAGGCACGCCAGAAAAGGACTGGATAGATGGCCGCGGCGGAAAGGACACCATCAATGGACTGGGCGGCAACGATATTGTTTGCGGCGGCACTGGTGACGATACGGTCATGGGCGATGATGGCGAAGACCGGGTGTTTGGCGGTCCCGACAACGATATCCTCGATGGCAACGCAGGCGTCGATGAAGTTCATGGTGGATCGGGTGACGAGATCGAGATCGAAGGGGGCGCTGAAGGCGACAAGTTGTTTGGCGACGATGGCGACGACTACATTCGCGATGATGGTTTTGGTGGGAGTGATGAAATCCACGGCGGACCCGGCATAGATACCGTCTTTGCCGGCTCCGGCGACGATGTCGTGTTTGGTGACGAAGACCGGGACATCCTCAACGGAGGTCCTGACAACGACCAGCTCTACGGTGAAAACGCCACGCTGACCACGGGCAGTCGCGACACCATCCATGGTGACGGAGGCAAGGATGAAATTAATGGTAACGGCGGTAACGACGAACTCTACGGTGATAGTGGCAACGACTCGGTCTTCGGCGGCGCCGGCACGGACAAACTATGGGGCGGAAGTGGCAATGACACCCTCGGTGGTGGGGATGAAAACGACAAACTTTACGGTGGTATAGGCAACGACAGATTGTCGGGTGACGAAGGGGACGATTTCCTCGACGGTCAGGCGGGAAATGACCGCATCGAACTCGTGCCCCTTGAAGTCCAGGGCGGGCTCTTCGGCGGGCCTGGCAACGATACGCTGGAAGGCGGCGACGGCTCCGATTTGCTCCGCGGTGGCCCGGGTGAGGACACCTTAAAAGGCGAAGATGGCAACGATCGCGATACCGCTTTTCTGGGCACTAACGCCGGATTATTCGGCGAGGCCGGCGACGATGATCTGTTTGGCGGTCGAGACGACGATGCGCTGGACGGCGGTATCGACAATGATCTGCTGCACGGTGAGGAGGGCGACGACAGCCTCAACGGTCGCGACGGCAACGACGTTTTGTACGGTGATGCCGGCGATGATGAGCTGCTCGGCAGCACGGGGTCGGATTATCTGAATACCGTCGACACGGACGTTAATAACGACAGCGCCAATGGGGGATCCAGCACCGATATCTGTCCAACAGATCCTGATCCCAAACAGAGTTGTGAATATTCAGTCGGCTTCGCTGTGGCGTCACCGGCACTAAAACAATATCTGCTCGGGCAAAGCGCGGACATCCAGTTCAGCACCGCTGCCGCCGGCGGTAGCGCGGAAATCGAGGAATTCCTCGTGCGCGAACCCGATGGTGACTTTTGTGTGGCGCCGCGCCTGACGGGGATGGTGGTACCGCCAGGTTTCAGGCTGGCGCCGCGTTATCCGGATGAATTCCAACTGTCGCGCAACGACCAGCCGCGCTCTGGGGACAATCGCTGCGCTACGGCGCTCGAGGGGACCTATGGCATCAATGTCAGGACCCAGGTCAGGTTCGGGCGCGCAACGCTGCCGGAATCCTTCAAAAGTCAATTTGAAGTGGCAGCGAGACGCTAGCGTTGGTGATGGGGCAGCTGGCTCTTCTGACCGTGGCGTAAGGCCGTTACGCGAGCTGCCTCCCGGCTGGCGCGGATTACAATCCGCCCAGCCTGTTTGAGACACACCCATGTTCACCAAATCCCTCGCCGCCTGTGCACCCCTGCTGGCCAATGATGGCTGCCGCATCTTCGAACTGCTGCACGGCAAAAACGACGCTGTTGATCTGCCCTATTCTTTTGCCGTGGCCGAGGTGGAAGTTGGGCAGAGCAGTTATCGCCATCGGCTGGCTCAGACCGAGATCTATTTCATCCTCGCCGGGCGGGGAAACATGCATGTGGATGACGAGACCTGTGAATTGACGGTGGGCGATACGGTGGTGATCCCGCCCCGGGCCGAACAGTGGATAGACAATATCGGCGATGAGCTGCTGCGTTTTATCGCAGTGGTGAGTCCACCGTGGCGCGCGGAAGACGACGAGCGTTTGTAAGCGTCGCGGTCATCGCGTAGGTGCGAATTTATTCGCACATTCGATCGTGTGCTCCCAAGCGAGATTCCGGGGTTGAATGTGCGAATAAATTCGCACCTACAGGTCGTGATCTGCCGTTGAACAAACCGGCCCACCCAGGGCCGGCACGCGGTTGGTGTTCAAGCCTGTCGCGGCAGACCGCGTGTATTGTCGCCCGGTGGTTCGCCGCTGCCGGGCTGCCAGTTGAAGGCCAGTGTGCGCCACATGTCGCGGTAGTCGTAATCGGTGGCCACCGCTAGGTTGAGACGATTGTAGGAGGCAAAGTCGGACACGAGGTGGATGAGTTGCACGATACCCTTGTCGCTCAAGCCCACCGCGCGCAGACCATCAACGTCGGCATCGGTGATACCACGTGCGTCGGCGTTGACGCGCAGCGCAAACGCCAGCAGCGTTCGCAGGCGCGGCGTGGTGATTGCATCCAGACCCTCGGCGGCCAGAGTCCGCACATAGTCCTCGGCGCTGCCCAGGCCATAGTTGAGAATGGTGCAGAACGCGGCGGTGCAATAGGGACAGCCGTTGGCGCGCGATACGAGGATGCCGACGTGCTGCACCTCGTCCAGGTTCAACTCACCCATCTGCCATAACACCCGTGTTGTGCCGAGCTTGGCCTTGAGCAGTTCCGGGAAGTTCATTTCGATGCGGAAGTGATTGGGCACCGCACCTTCGACCGTGCTCACCCAGTCGAAGATTTCCTGGATGACGGGATCATCGATGACATCCGTCTGAACGATTGCAACGCGGGCCATGGCCAATACTCCGGGTGTGGGGCTGCGAGTCTAGCAGCCAGGTGATGCACGACGGCGCGGGTGCGTCCCGCCAGCGCGCACCATCCGCATCAATTTCCCAGCGGCCCGTTGCGGACTCGGCTGTGCGCGCGGGCTTCTGGTTTGCGTGACCACCCCCTATCATCGGCTGCGGCAGTCCCCTGAAATTTCCCTGCGGAGCCCGAAGCCATGAGCACACAGACCAAGATCCTGCTGGACGAGCGGGACATGCCCACGCGCTGGTACAACATCGTGCCGGATCTGCCGGTACCACCGCCGCCGCCTCTGCATCCGGGCACCCATCAGCCGGCGGTGGCGGACGACTTCGCGGCGATTTTTCCGCGTGCGCTCATCGAGCAGGAAATGAGCACCGCGCGCTACATCGACATTCCCGGCGCGGTGCTGGATGTTTATCGACTGTGGCGCCCCAGCCCGCTGTTCCGCGCGCACCGGCTCGAGAAGCTGCTCGATACCCCGGCACGCATTTACTACAAGTACGAAGGCGTCAGCCCGGCGGGCTCACACAAACCCAATACCGCCGTGCCACAGGTCTGGTACAACGCCCAGGAAGGTGTGCGCCGGCTCACCACCGAAACCGGGGCAGGCCAATGGGGCAGCGCGCTGGCTTTTGCCTGTGCGCAGTTCGGGCTGGACTGCGAGATCTGGCAGGTGGCGGCCTCCTATCGGGCCAAGCCCCAGCGCCGCACGATGATGGAGTTATGGGGTGGCAAGGTGTATTCCAGCCCCTCGGATCGCACCGCCTTCGGGCGCGAGCTGCTGGCGAGTGATCCCGATCACCCGGGCTCGCTGGGCATCGCCATTTCGGAGGCGGTAATAGAAGCCGCCGCCGATCCCCATGCGCGTTACACCCTGGGCAGCGTGCTGAATCACGTGTTGCTGCACCAGACCATCATCGGCGAAGAGACTTTGCTGCAGCTCGCAAAAATCGGCGAAACCCCCGACGTGCTGGTGGCCTGTACCGGCGGCGGCTCGAACTTTGGCGGCCTGGCCTTTCCCTTCCTGCGGGAGAAGCTGGCCGGTCGCATCAAGACCGTCATCCGCGCTGTCGAGCCCGCGGCTTGTCCGAGTCTGACCAAGGGTCAGTATCGTTACGACTTCGGTGACACCGCCGGCCTCACGCCATTGATGAAGATGCATACGCTCGGCCATGGTTTTATTCCCGAGGCCATTCATGCCGGCGGTCTGCGGTACCACGGCATGGCACCACTGGTCTCCCATGTTTATGCGCTGGGTCTGGTGGAAGCGATCGCGATCCCGCAGCGGGAATGTTTTGCGCGTGCGCTGCAGTTTGCCCGCAGCGAAGGCATCGTGCCGGCCCCGGAACCGACCCACGCCATCGCGGCAGCCGTGCGTGAGGCCCTGGTCTGTCGGGAAAGTGGTGAGTCGCGCGTCATCCTCACGGCTTTGTGCGGCCACGGGCACCTGGATCTCGCCGCCTACGACAAGTATCTGCGCGGCGAGATGGTCGATCTCGAGTTATCGGAAGCGGCCATCGCCGCAGCGATGCGCGCGGTGCCCGAAGTGGCTTGAGCCACGACGGATCGCCGGGACGGCCAGTGCCGTCCCGGGGCCCACCTTATTTCGCCGCGATGGCGGGCTTGGACTCGCGCGCGCGCAGCCGAATGAAGTGCAGCAAAGCATCGATGTCCCGATCCTGCAGCTCCTTGAACTGCGGCATGCCGTTCATGACCAGGGCACCGTTTTGCACCACGTTCTTGAATGCTTCGCGATCGCTGGCAATGGGCGACTCGCGCAGATCCGGTGCCGTACCGCCGGACACCATGCCGGCACCGTGGCAGTAGAGGCAGACGCCGGCATATAGCTTGCGGCCGTGTTCGGCGAGCGCGCTGTCGATCTTAAAGGCCGGCAGGTCCAGGACTTGGGCCATGGCCGGTGGCGGAGAAGGTGGCACTGGGGTTTTGCCGTCCAGGGCAAAGGTGTAGAGCCGGCGCGGGTGCACGCGGTACTTCCAGCCGTGCTGCGCAGCCAGAGATCCCAGGATGGTGCCGCCACCGCCCCAACCCACCAGCAGCGAGACGTACTGCTTGCCATCGACCGTATAGGTGACGGGCGCCGACGAGATCCCCGACCCCATCTTTATCGACCACAGCACCGTGCCCTTGGCTGCGTCATAGGCCACGAACGCGCCATCGGCTCGTCCCTGGAATACCAGATTGCCCTTGGTGGTCATGGTGCCGGCATTCCACATCGGCGGCAGATCGTGGGACCAGGCTTTGCGCTGTTTGAGCGGATCCCAGGCGAGCAGACGGGCCTGGGCGATGTCGGCGGGTGCATCCTCACCGCTGAACTCGACACCGGGATCAACGCGGAAATGGGGTGACTGCCAGCCGGCCATGTCCATACCCTTGTCCTTGTAGGCACCCGGCATGTCGAAGGCCGGGATGTAAACCAGGCCGGTGTCGGGGTTGTAGGACATCGCGTGCCAGTTGTGCGCACCCCAGGGGCCGGGCCACACCACTTCTTCACCGTCCTCGTAACGCGCGCCCTTTACCTCCACCGGGCGGCCGGTCTTGAGATCGATGCGTTCGGCCCAGGTCGCCTTGCCAAATTTCTCCGCCGACAGCAGTTCACCATTGGCGCGGTTGATGATGTAGAAGAAGCCGTTTTTGGGCGCCTGCAACAGCGCCTTCACGGTCTGGCCGCCTAATTTCACGTCGGCCAGCACGATGTCCATATTGGCGTTGTAGTCCCAGGTTTCGCCGGGGTTGGTCTGGTAGTGCCACTTGTACTCACCGGTGTCGGCGTCGACCGCCACGATGGAACAGAGAAACAGATTGTCGCCGCCGCCCGGGCTTCGGATCTTCTGGTTCCACGGCGAGCCGTTGCCGGTGCCGATCAGTACCTGGTTGAACTCGGCGTCATAGGTCATGCCGTTCCAGGTGTTGCCACCACCCCCATGTTTCCACCATTCACCGTTCCAGGTTTTGGCCGCCATCTCCATCGCCTTGCTCTCGAAACCGTCGGCCGGGTTGCCCGGCACGATGTAAAAGCGCCAGGCCTGTTTGCCAGTGTTGACGTCGTAGGCGGTGACGTAACCGCGGGCCGCTTCGTGCTCGGTGCCGCCGTTGCCGATGATGACCTTGTCGCGGAATACCTTGGGTGCGCCGTTCACGTAATAGGACTTGCGCGGGTCGACCGTCATGGTCTCCCACAACTGCTGACCGTTTTTGGCGTCGATCGCCACCAGCCGGCCGTCGACGGTGGAGATGATGACCTTGCCCTTGTAGTAGGCCGGGCCGCGGTTGATGTCCCACATGATGCGCAGACGATCACCGGCGCGTTCGATGACTTTCGGGTCGAACTCCCAAAGCACCTTGCCGCTGCGCGCGTCGACCGCGTAGGTGCGGCTGTAGCTCGCGGTGAAATACAGCACGCCGTCGACCACCAGGGGCGTGGCGATCAGCGAACGCTCATTGGGCAGATCCAGCACCCACTGGATGCCGAGCTGCTTGACGTTGCCGGCATTGATCTGATCGAGCGGGCTGTAGCGCTGCTCGGTGGAGGTGCGGCCATAGGCCGGCCAGTTGCTGCCATCACCACCGTTTGCGAGATAGGCGTCGTCGACCACGGTGTCCGCCGCTTGTGCACCGCAGCTCAGCAGCAACAGTGAAAACAGCCAACTCAGGATACTCGCTCGCATGTCCCCTCTCCTTCATTCTTATGGTGAGTTTGCGCCGTGCAACAGCGCCTGATCGCGGCAGTAGCATAGCCGCTCCCAGGCTTCGTAGTGGACAGACCACCGCGTAATTCCTGGCTGCGCGCGCGCCACCAGGCCGACGCGCGGCGATAGACGCCGCGAGCTCAGGATCGGCGTGCTACCATTCAAGGTGATTGTTCGACGCTAACCTTGCACGACGCGCCGCGTCAGCGCCGAGCTATTCGACCTTGAGATAATCAGAATCCGTCGGACGGCGATGGCGTCGATGGGGTTCGTCGGAGAACTGCATGACCGTTTCTGAACTGGAGCGGCAGCAAGCCACGACCCGCGCCCTGGCCGATCACGGTTCTGCGCCTGGTGCACTGCTGCCGGTCCTGCATGCTATTCAGGAGGCGTTGGGTTTTATACCCGACGCGTGCGTTGATCCCATTGCCCACCATCTCAATCTATCGCGCGCCGACGTGCACGGCGTGCTCAGCTTTTATCACGACTTCAAACGCACGCCGCCCGCGCGGCGAGTGCTGCGCTTGTGTCGCGCAGAAGCTTGTCAGTCCATGGGTGGCGCGGCCTTGGAAGCAGGTATACGCGAGCGTCTGGGACTCAGCGCCGAGCAAGATCAAACCAGCGACGGCATCAACTTCGAAGCCGCCTATTGTTTTGGTGCCTGTGCCTGCGCGCCGGCTGCGATGATCGATGGCCATCTGTACGGCCGTCTCGATCTGGCGCGTCTCGAAGCGCTGCTGCGCGAGGTGGAGGCAGCGCCATGAGCGCTGTCACTGTTTATGTGCCGGCCGATGCCGGCGCGCTCGCCGTGGGTGCGCAAGCCGTGGCCCAGGCCATCACGGCCGAAGCCCGTGCCCGCAATCTTGACATCCAGGTGGTGCGCAACGGTTCGCGTGGACTGTACTGGCTGGAACCGCTGGTTGAAGTGCTAGTGGATGGTCAACGTGTGGCCTATGGCCCGGTGCAGGCGCGTGACGTCGCCAGCCTGTTCGACGCGGATTTCCTGCGCGGTGGCAAGCATGTATTGGCACTGGGCGCGACGGCGGACCTCGCCTGGCTGCGCCATCAGGAACGACTGACCTTTCGCCGCGTGGGCGTGATCGATCCTTTGTCTTTGCATGATTACCTCGCCCACGACGGTTACGCCGGGCTGGAGCGCGCGCTTGAAATCGGACCCGCTGGCATTGTGAAAGCGGTGACCGATAGTGGCCTGCGTGGTCGTGGTGGCGCGGCTTTCCCGACCGGCATTAAGTGGAAGACCGTGGCCGATACAGACGCTGCGCAAAAATACATCGTGTGCAATGCCGACGAAGGTGATTCCGGCACCTTTGCCGATCGCATGTTGATGGAGGGTGACCCCTTGCTCTTGATCGAGGGCATGACCATCGCGGCCCTCGCGGTCGGTGCCAGCCAAGGCTACATCTACATTCGCAGCGAATATCCCCACGCCGAGCGCAGCTTGCGATGTGCCATCGAAATCGCAAGCGCTGCCGGCTATCTCGGCACCAACATCCTCGGCAGTGGTCACACCTTCAATCTCGAAGTACGGCGCGGCGCCGGTGCTTATATCTGCGGCGAAGAAACCTCGCTGCTGGAAAGCCTGGAAGGCAAACGTGGTCAGATCCGCTTCAAACCGCCCCTGCCGGCTCACAAGGGTTTGTTCGGTCAGCCGACGGTGGTCAACAACGTGCTGTCCCTGGCAACGGTGCCGGTCATCCTTCAGCACGGCGCACAGTTCTACGCTGAATACGGGCGCGGTCGCTCACGTGGCACCCAGCCGTTTCAACTGGCCGGCAATGTGAAATACGGCGGGCTGATCGAGAAGGCGTTTGGTCTGACCCTGGCCGAATTGATCTTCGACTGGGGCGGCGGCAGTGCCAGCGGACGGCCGGTGCGCACCGCCCAGGTCGGGGGACCACTGGGTGCTTATCTGCCCCGTGCACATTTTGATACGCCACTGGACTATGAATCTTTCACCGCACGCCACGCCATGCTCGGTCACGGCGGTGTGGTGGTGTTTGACGACAGCGTCGACATGGCGGCGATGGCGCGCTTCGCCATGGAATTCTGCGCGATTGAATCTTGCGGTAAGTGCACGCCCTGTCGAATTGGCTCGGTACGTGGACGTGAGCTTATCGATCACATCATCGCGGGCCGCGAGGTGACCCGTAACCTCGCCACCCTGCGCGACCTGTGCGACACCATGATCAGTGCCTCTTTATGTGCCCTGGGCGGCATGGCGCCCTTTCCAGTGCTCTCGGCCCTGGAACATTTTCCCGAAGATTTTGTGCGCGCCGGTCGCGACGCGGCCTGAGCCACAGACGGAGCACGGACAATGCGATCAATCGACGAAACCGATCTCGGCACGCCGGCGGTCAATAACGCCGACAGCGTGAGCCTCACCATCGACGGTCATCAAGTGACGGTGCCGGCCGGTACTTCACTGATGCGGGCAGCAGCCCTGGCCGGCATCGCCGTACCCAAACTGTGTGCGACCGATAGTCTCGAGCCGTTTGGTTCGTGTCGTTTATGCCTGGTGCAGGTGGAAGGCATGAAGGGCACACCCGCGTCATGCACCACACCCGCCAGCCAGGGCATGCAGGTCACCACCCAGAACGATCGTCTGGCCGACTTGCGCCGTAACGTGATGGAGCTCTACATCTCCGATCATCCGCTCGATTGTTTAACTTGCCCGGCCAACGGTCATTGTGAATTGCAGGACATGGCCGGCGCCGTCGGTTTACGTGAAGTGCGTTACGGTTATGCCGGTGAGAACCATTGCGAGCAAGCCAAAGACGAGAGCAATCCTTATTTCACTTTCGACCCCAGCAAGTGCATTGTCTGTTCGCGCTGCGTACGGGCCTGCGATGAAGTGCAGGGCACGTTTGCGCTGACCATCAGTGGCCGCGGTTTTGATTCCCACGTCAGTGCCGGCTTGGAGCAGGACTTCATGAGTTCCGAGTGTGTGTCCTGCGGCGCCTGTGTGCAGGCCTGCCCAACCGCCACCTTAAGTGAAAAATCCATCATCGAGCGCGGCCAGCCGGAACACAGTGTCATCACCACCTGCGCCTATTGCGGGGTCGGTTGTTCTTTCCGCGCCGAGATGAAGGGTGCCGAAGTAATACGCATGGTGCCCAACCAGGATGGCCAGGCTAATCATGGTCACGCCTGCGTGAAGGGGCGTTTTGCGTTTGGTTATGCAACCCATCCCGATCGCATCACCTCACCCATGATCCGCGCCAGCATCCATGAACCCTGGCGCGAAGTGTCGTGGCAAGAAGCCATTGCGCACGCGGCGAGCGAGCTCAAGCGCATCCAGGCCAAGTACGGCAAGGATGCGGTTGGTGGCATTACTTCATCTCGCTGTACCAATGAAGAAACCTATCTGGTGCAGAAACTCGTGCGTGCGGCCTTCGGTAATAACAATGTCGATACCTGCGCGCGTGTCTGCCATTCACCCACCGGCTATGGTTTAAAACAGACCCTGGGTGAATCGGCCGGCACCCAGGCTTTTGATTCGGTGGCCTATGCCGATGTGATCGTGGTGATCGGTGCCAACCCGACGGATGGTCATCCGGTGTTTGCCTCGCGCATGATCCGTCGGTTGCGTGCCGGTGCAAAACTGGTGGTGATCGATCCGCGTGGTATCGACCTCGTGCGCATGCCCCATGTCGAAGCGGCCCATCATTTAAAGTTAAAACCGGGTACCAATGTTGCATTGATCAATGCCATTGCCCACGTCATCGTGGTCGAGGACCTCATCGATCATGATTTTGTCGCCGCGCGTTGTGATCCGGTGGCGTTCGAAAAGTGGCGCAAGTTTATCGGCGCTGCGGAACACGCACCTGAACAAACGGAAATCATCACCGGCGTGCCGGCGGCCGAAGTGCGCGCCGTGGCACGGCTCTATGCCACCGCAGGTAGTGCCGCGATCTATTACGGGTTAGGTGTGACTGAGCACAGTCAGGGCTCGACTATGGTCATGGGCATCGCCAACCTCGCCCTCGCAACGGGCAACCTGGGGCGCGAAGGTGTTGGGGTAAATCCCTTGCGTGGACAGAACAATGTGCAGGGCTCCTGCGATATGGGCTCTTTTCCCCACGAGTTCCCTGGCTATCGTCACGTGTCCGATAGTGCGACGCGCATTCTGTTTGAAGCGGCCTGGGGTGTGACGCTGGACGCCGAGCCGGGCTTGCGTATTCCCAACATGTTCGAAGCCGCGCTCGATGGCAGTTTCCGCGGACTCTACATACAGGGGGAGGACATCGCACAATCGGATCCCGATACCCAGCATGTGATCGCGGCCCTGGAAGCCATGGAATGCATCATCGTGCAGGACCTGTTCCTGAACGAAACCGCCAAATTCGCGCACATCTTTCTGCCGGGCTCGTCCTTCCTCGAAAAGGACGGCACCTTCACCAATGCCGAGCGGCGCATCTCGCGGGTGCGGCGGGTGATGCCACCACTCGGTGGCAAGGCGGATTGGGAAGCGACGCTGATGCTGTCGGCCGCGCTTGGTTACACCATGGACTATGACCATCCGTCCCAGATCATGGACGAGATCGCGCGCCTCACCCCAACCTTTACCGGTGTCAGTTTTGCGCGCATCGATCAATTGGGCAGTATCCAGTGGCCGTGCAACGAGCAGGTGCCCGATGGAACGCCCACCATGCACGAAGAGACCTTCACCCGTGGTCTGGGTCGTTTCATGTTGACACCCTATGTGCCCAGCCATGAGCGCAGCAATGACAAGTATCCCTTGATCCTCACCACCGGCCGCATTCTTTCGCAGTACAACGTCGGTGCCCAGACTCGTCGTACCAGCAACACCGCATGGCATCGGGAAGACCGCCTTGAGATCCATCCCCATGATGCGGAAACCCGTGGTGTGGTGGACGGTGATTGGGTGGGCATCAAGAGTCGGGCGGGCGACACCGTGTTGCGTGCCCATGTCAGCGATGCGATGCAGCCGGGCGTGGTTTACACCACGTTTCACTTTCCGGAATCCGGCGCCAATGTGATTACCAGCGAACACTCCGATTGGGCGACCAATTGCCCGGAATATAAAGTCACCGCCGTCCAGGTGGTGAAAGTCACCCATCCTTCGGCCTGGCAGGAGCGTTATCGCCGCTTCAGCGATGAACAAAAGAAGTTTCTTGAAGAACGCTCGTCCCTCACACGCTGAGGTGAGCACAGACACGCACTGGCCGGCGCCGCTCGCCCAGGTCGAGGTGACACGCTGGCGTGCTGGCGTGCGTGAGCAGGTCACCGATCAACTGGCCGAAGAGACACCGGTCGCCGTACTGTGCAATGGCGAACCCCATGCGGTGATGCTGATGTCGCCAGCCGATCTCGACGACTTCGCCATGGGTTTTGCCTACACCGAAGGCCTGATAAGCAGGCCCCGCGATCTGGTGCTGGTTGAACAGCGCGTGCTGGCCGATGGTCTTGAAGTGGATCTCGTTATTCCATCGCGACTCGGCTCAGGCCAGGGCGAACAGCCGCGTGCCATGGCCGGACGCTCGGGTTGTGGCCTGTGTGGCAAGCGCATGGTGGAAGATGCCATGCGTACACCAGCGCCGGTCACAGCGACCACGCAGGTAAAACGAGGCGCCATCGCCCGCGCCAGCGCTGCGCTGGCGATGGTCCAGCCCATCAATCGTGCGACCGGCGCCGTGCACGCGGCAGCCTGGATCGATCTGAGCGGTGACGTGATCGCGGTGCGTGAAGATATCGGCCGACATAACGCGCTCGACAAACTCATCGGCGCGCGCATCAAAGGTGATTACCCGCCAGGCTTCGCCCTGGTGACCTGCCGCGCGAGTTATGAAATTGTCATGAAAGCAGCGATGGCTGGCATCGCCGTGCTGGCAGCAGTCTCAGCCCCAACCGCGCGGGCCGTGCACCTCGCGCAAACCTGCCAGCTGACACTCGCGGCCTTTGTACGCGGGGCGGATCTCGTTATCTATAGTCACGCCGAACGCATCATCGAAGGCGGCAGCTAAGCGCCTATGGATATCGAACGTCTGGTCGAAATGGTCAACGACATCGCTGCCAATCAAGTGGCCGATCCCGACAATGCCGTTGAGATCATCGCGCAACATCTGACGCGCTTCTGGGATCCACGCATGCGTGCGCAAATCATCGCCCATGCAATGCAGGGTGGAGCGGGGCTTTGTGACGACGCACGTGCCGCAGTGCTGAGAATGGGCGCTGCGGCCTGACAAGCTCGCCACGCCCGGTAGGTGCGAATTTATTCGCACATTGGTAGGTGCGAATTTATTCGCACATTCAAACCGCGCGTCTCACGCCCAAGCAATCGCCCCGATTCGAACCAATTTGGAAACTGCTTCTACAACACCTGAAACGCAACAATCGCCAGCAAAGTGGGTGGTGTCGCTGCGATGAACAGTGCCAAGGGGCTGATGGTCTCGTCGGTGAAATGGGTTTTGAGGATGGCAACGCCAGCGGGATTGGGGGCATTGGCGATGATGGTCAGGCCGCCGCCGGTAACGGCACCGGCGACGATGGCGTATTTGTATTCATCCGACACGCCTTCGACCAGGGACGCCAGGTAAGTCAGGGCAGCATTGTCGGTAATCGCCGTCAGAGCCGTGGCGACGTAGTAGAGCACATTGGGTTCAACACCCGCGAGCGCAGGTTGCAACCACCAACTCTGCAGACCACCCAGCACCACCAGCCCGCCTAAAAAAAACGCCACCAGCAGGCCTTCGCGCAGGATCAGACGATCCTGATACTGCTTATAGGCTTCGGTGTAACCGAGAAAGAACAGAAACAAGCCCATGAACAGTTCGGAGTGGTGGGCGAACACCACCACCCCGACCAGAAACAGGATGTGGATGGCTGCGACGGTTTTGGGCGTATCGATTTGCGAGCACGCGCCGTCGAAACAACCTTTGCCCACCAGCTCCTTGCGAAACAGCCAGGTCACGATCATCGCAGTGAGAAATACCGACGCGGCGGCCTTCCAACCGAAGTTCAAAAACACATGGGCGGAGTCCCAACCCCATTTATTCGCCACCATCAGTACCGGTGGGGCAGCGAAGCTGGTCAAGGTACCGCCGATGGAGACGTTCACGAACAAGGCACCCAAGGTCGCGTATTTCAAATTGGTCGAGAGGTCGCGGCGGAAATAACAGTCCTGCAGCATCAAGGCGGCGAGGGTCATGGCGGCCGGCTCGGTGATGAGCGAGCCGAGTAAAGGCACCGCCGACAGACACAAAAAATAGACCGCCACTTCGCGACGGATGGGAATAAACGTGGCGATCCCATGTACGCCCGCGATAACGGTGTTGAGTATGGGCTTGCTCGCCGCGATCACCATGATCACGAACACGAACATGGGTTCGGTGAAATTGCGCGCTTCGAGATAGTTGATGGTGACGTCGCGCCCCGTGAGTGAGAACAGCGCCATCATCATGACAAAGGCCCATAGGCCGAAGACCACTTCGACTTCGCCAAGCAGGTGCCACAGTCCGGCGTGTTTGGGGTATACCTGGGCGAGATGGGCGAAAAACTTGGTGGAGAAGGTGTGAATGACGGCGATGCCGAAGATCACGGCGGCGATGAATTCCGGTGTGGCGTAGGACGATAAGGTCATAGTCGCTAACAAAGTCTCGTTGTTTTTGTCAGGGTGATTTTTGAGCAGGGCCCACCGGGTATCCGCACCGAGCAGCGGCATGGCTGGCGGTGCGAGCGGGCAACGCTTCGTAAAATTCCATGTTCAATCGCGGTGTTTGATGGCGACCACCCCCGTCCGTCGATGGGGCGGCTAGTGCTATAGCTTGCATGTCATCAAGTGCTGAGAGGCTGCGCCAACGCGGGCGAATGAATACCACGCTCGGCTTATGGGTACCAGCCCCAAGGGTCGCCCGCAGCGCGCCGTAATGATCAGGCACGACGTGATGGTGCACTGCAGTGCGGGGCCTTCCATATCCGGTGTGCAGGCCTTCTGCTAGATTCGACTGCCTTCGTGGCCTGGAAAAAAAGCGCTAATGAATGCCCCAACAAGCACCCTGCACCCCGGCGGCTGCCCGCACGATTGCCCCGACACCTGCGCCATGGTCTTCGAAGTGGCGGCCGGTAAGCTGGTCGGTGTGCGTGGCAATCCCGCACATCCGATGACACGCGGTGGTTTGTGCGTGAAGCTCAAGGACTACGAAAAACGACACTATCATCCCGATCGATTGCTCCATCCCCTGCGGCGAGTGGGTGCCAAAGGCGGTGATGTATTCGAGCCAATTTCCTGGCATGAGGCCTTGACTACGATCACGTCGCGCTGGCAGGCCATCATCACCGAGGTCGGCCCCCAGGCCATCGTGCCCTACAGCTATATCGGTCATCAGGGTCTGGTGCATGGCCTGAATAGTGGTGATGCGTTTTTTAACCGCATGGGCGCGACCGTTACGGAGCGCACCTTTTGTGGGGAGGGCTCGGCCACCGCCTGGCTCATGACCTATGGTGCGAGCGGTGGTACCGATCCGGAATCCTTCAAACACGCCGACTACATCATTATCTGGGCCTGCAATAGCGTCAGTACCAATCTGCACCACTGGCATATCGTCAAAGAAGCCCAGAAAGCCGGCGCCAAGGTGGTGGTGATCGATGCCTATAAATCGCGCACCGCCAAAGAAGCCGACTGGCACCTCACGCCGCGGCCGGGCACCGACGGTGCGCTGGCGATGGCCTTGATCCATGTGCTCATCGAAGACGATTTGATCGATCACGACTACGTTGCGCGGTACACCGAGGGCTTTGCGGAACTGGCCGCGCGCGCCAAGACCCGCACGCCGGAATGGGCAGCGGACATCACGGGTGTTTCAGCGGCTGACATCCGCCAGCTCGCCCGCGAATATGCGCAGGCGCGTGTGGCAGCGATCAGGATCGGTGTGGCGCTCGAGCGGCACCACGGTGGTGGCCAGACCATACGCGCCGTGTGTTGCCTACCGGCGCTGACTGGCGCCTGGCGTCAGGTGGGTGGTGGCATCTTCGCCTTGACGGTGTGGGAACACCCCTATCGTTTCGACGTGATGTGTCGTGCCGATTGGATCCCGGCCGGCACGCGCGTGATCAACAACCTTCAGATAGGGCGCCATCTCACCAATGAGATCCCTATGGATCCGCCGATCAAATCCATGATGGTGTGGAACACCAATCCCGTTACCCAAGCCCCTGAGACCGACAAAATTGTGGCTGGCTTGTTGCGCGAGGATTTATTCCTGGTGGTGGCCAATCATTTTCTGACTGATACCGCGCGTTATGCCGACATCGTGCTGCCGGCGGCCATGGGCGCCGAAATGGAAGACATCATCCTGGCCTGGGGTCATAACTATCTGACCTACAACGCCAAGTGCGTGGAGCCGCCGGGCGAAGCGCGGTCCAATGCCGAGATCTTTCGTCAGCTGGCGAGTTACATGGGCTACAGCGACGAGCGACTGCAGTGGTCCGATGCACAATGTCTGGAACAGTTTGTGGCCTGGGACGCGCCGGTCTGCGCGGGCATTGATCTGGCGCGCTTGCGCCGTGACGGTTACGCCCGACTGGTGCTCGGTAGCCCCGACGACAGGGCGCCCCATCGCGAGGGTAATTTTCCGACGCCCTCGGGCAAGTGCGAATTCAAGTCCAGCCTCGCAGCCCACGGCAATTTTGTGCCACCACCCTTTCGCCAGATGTACGAAGCCCTGCAGGGTGGTGAGGCTATCGACGCGCTGCCGGACTACGTCGCGCCGCGCGAGAGCGCCCACAGCAATCCACGCCTGGCGGCCCGTTATCCGCTCAGCATGGTTTCGCCCAAGAGCCACGGCTTCCTGAACTCCTGCTATGGCAACATCGAAGCGAAGATCAAAGGCCAGGGCGAGCAGTTTCTCCTGCTCAACGCCGCCGACGCCGGCCCGCGTAATATTCACGATGGTGATGCGGTGAAAGTGTTTAACGAGCGTGGAAGTTTTGTAGCACGCGCGCGGGTGAGCGACGACGTCAATGCCGGCTTGGTGGTGACGACGCTCGGTTACTGGCGGCAATTAAATCGTGGCACGGTCAATACCATAAGCTCGGCAGAGTTCGCGAACCTCGGCCATGCGCCGAGCTTTTCCGATAATCTGGTCGAGATCGCCCGCGCCGACTAGCGGTCGGTGCCAGCACCGAAGGCGGAAAACAAACCAATCAAGAGGCAAGGCTATGATCACGATGATCGTCTTTGTACGTCGTAAGTCCGGCATGAGTCCCGACGAGTTCAGCCGTTACTGGTTCGAACACCACGGGCCGCTGGTCAAGAGCATCCCGGAGTTCATGCGCAACGTGCGGAAATACATTCAATACCATCCCGCACCGGGTCAGGCCGCAGCCGGGTCTTTGTTTGGAGACATTCCCGACTACGATGGTGTTGGTGAGATCTGGTTCGATAGCCGCGCGGCAATGATCGAGGCCTTCCGCGAACCGCGCTATCTGGAAATCATTAAACCTGACGAACTGCGCTTCATCGACATTGGAGGCTGCCTATCCTTCATCGGTGATGAGCGGGTGATGTTCGATGGCTTGCAAGCCTGAAGTTTTTTATTGCGTGCGCTGCGGCGCTACGCCTGCTATCCATTACGGGGAATTGAATCATGAATAACGCTTACATCATCGACGCCTGTCGCACACCACGCGGTGTGGGCAAAGTGGGCAAGGGTGCGCTCGCCCATCTCCACCCGCAGCATCTTGCCGCGACGGTACTGAAGGCCCTGGCCGAACGTAACTCGCTCAACACCGCCGATGTGGATGACATCATCTGGGGCACCAGCTCACAGGTTGCCGCCCAGGGCGCGGATCTCGGTCGCATGGCGGCACTTGACGCTGGTTATGACATTCGTGCCTCGGGCATGACGCTCGATCGTTTCTGCGGTTCAGGTATTACTACCGTCAGCCTCGCGGCGGCCCAGATCATGTCCGGCATGGAGGATCTGGTGATCGCGGGCGGCACCGAGATGATGAGTTATGTGGCTTCCATCGCCGATCCCAAGCAGCCACCCATGCTCGATCGTGGCAACCTGCATCTGCGCGCCATGCATCCACAATCTCAACAGGGCGTGTGTGCCGATTTCATCGCCACCATGCAAGGCATCGATCGCAAGGCGGTCGATGAGCTGGCGCTGATGTCGCAGCAACGCGCCGCGGCGGCAATCAAGGACGGGCGTTTCCTGCGTTCGGTAATCCCGGTGTACAACCTGGACGGCAGTCTGGCGCTGGATCACGATGAGTTTCCGCGCCCCGATACCACACTTGAAACCCTCGCTGGGCTGAAGCCGGTATTTGGTGCCTGGGCCGAGCTGGTGGTCGACGAAGCGGGCAATACCTATGGCGGTTTGATCCGCCAGAAGTATCGCGAGCTGGGTGATGTGAACTTTGTTCACCATGCCGGCAATTCGTCGGGGGTGGTCGATGGCGCCGGTGGTTTACTGTTGGCGTCCGAGGCCTATGTCAAAAAACACGGCTTGAAACCGCGCGCGCGCGTCGTTGCCACCGCCAACATCGGTGATTGCCCGACCTTGATGCTGAATGCACCGGTGCCGGCCGCCAGAAAAGTGCTGGCCAAAGCTGGCCTCACCATCGGCGACATCGATCTGTTTGAAATCAACGAAGCCTTTGCAGTGGTCGCGGAAAAATTCATTCGTGACCTGAAACTCGACCGCGCCAAGGTCAACGTCAACGGTGGTGCGATTGCCTTGGGCCATCCGATCGGCGCCACCGGTTCTATCCTGGTCGGCACCCTGCTCGACGAACTCGAGCGGCAAGGCAAGCAGCGCGGCCTGGTGACGATGTGCGCGGCCGGTGGTATGGCACCGGCGATCATCATCGAAACACTCTAAGTCGCATTTAAAAGCGCGCAACGCATCACAGCGGGGTGATGCGTTGCGCTGTTGCGAATCGGTGGTGCCCGCGTGAATCAGACTTCATGAGCACCCGGCCACTTCATACCCTGCGGCCGATGTCGTCGAGACGGTGCTGCAAGGCGAGTGTGTCCAGCGCCTCCAGCGGCAAACTCAAGAACAATTCGATGCGTCGTTTTAACTGCAAGGTTGCCTGCTCAAACGCACGCCGCTTTTGCGCGTCGCTACCGACCATCACCGCCGGATCGTCTATGCCCCAGTGAGCGGTCATGGGTTGCCCCGGCCACTGCGGGCAAACTTCTCCGGCGGCGCTGTCACAGACCGTAAAAACAAAATCGAGCGTAGGCGCGCCGGGCAGCGCAAATTCCTCCCAACGTTTACTGCGCGGGCTTGAGAGGTAGGGGGATAAATCCTCGATCATCTCCAGTGCCAAAGGATTGACCTTGCCAGTGGGATGACTGCCGGCGGAGTAAGCACGGCAGCGGCCACGGCCCAGGTGATTCATCAAGGCCTCGGCGATGATTGAGCGCGCTGAGTTTCCTGTGCAGAGAAACAGGACGTGGTAGGTGGGCTGCGGGTCGGGCGCGTATTTGTCCATGATGAATTCCTGGTCTTCTCCCCTGCCATTTCGCCTCACGAATGCGGCAGGTTAAGGACCCAATGTGACACCCAGGTTGCGCGCTGGCGTTGCGGCGCGAGGAGCTGGCGTGCAACGGCAGCAGGTGCTGAAAAAAACAGTTGATCGTTTCAACAATAGTTGTATAGTCAAATCATGGATAAAAAAACCGCAACGCAAATTTTCGAATGTCTGTCCTCAGGCGTGCGCTTGGACGTATTCCGGCTGCTGGTGAAAAACGTCATGGGCGGTATGGTCGCCGGCGAAGTGGCCACCACGTTGGACATTGCACCCACCAATCTCTCCTTCCACTTAAAAGCACTCAGCCAGGCCGGTTTGGTGAGCGTGACACCGGAAGGCAGATACCAACGTTATCGCGCCAATCTGCCGGTGATGCTGGAGATCATCGCCTATCTGACGGAGGAGTGTTGTGGGGGTAGCCGCGAACAATGTGCACCCACTGTGTGTTGCGAGGTACCGGCACCGCGCAAGGCTAAACGCGCGCGCTGACCTGTCCAGCGCAAGGCATTACAAGAATCTACGTCGAACAAAAGAACTACCGGCCAGGAGCGCCCATCATGTCAACGGATATTGCTCTTGCATTGCGACCCGCCAACAACGCGGACTGGCCTGCCATCGAGGCATTGCTGCTCGCCAATGGCTTGCCGCGCGATGGCGCGCGTGATCATCTGCACACGTTCATGGTGGCGGTGATGGGTGGCGAAATTGTCGCCTGCGCCGGCGCCGAGATCAGCGGCGATGTTGCCTTGTTGCGCTCAGTTGCGGTGCGTCCAGCGCTCCAGCGCCAGGGAATTGGTCGTCGGTTATTGGAGCAGCTGCTGCACGAAGCACAACGACGGGACATCGCGCGGCTCTATCTCCTGACCGCAACCGCTGAGGATTATTTTGCGCGCTTTGGCTTCATCCGTGAGCCACGCGCTCAGGCGCCGCTGGCTTTGTCTGGCTCGGCCGAATTCCAGGGCGCGTGTCCAGCCTCCGCCACGCTGATGATGCTGATTTTGCGTGAGGCGCGGCCCATGCAGAACGATTTACCGGTCGCCGTCATTGGTGCTGGGCCGGTCGGCCTGGCCGCCGCCGCACATCTTCTTGCCCGCGGTATCACGCCGCTGATCTTTGAAGCCGGCGCACGTGTCGGCGCGAATCTGCTCGACTACGCTCACGTGCGTCTGTTTTCACCCTGGCGTTACAACGTCGATGACACCATGGCCGCCATGCTCTCGACGAGCGGCTGGCAAGCACCGGGGGGTGAAAAATTGCCGCTGGCTGGCGAAGTCGTAAGCCGCGCGCTCGAACCCTTCGCGCGATTACCGAGTGTCGCCGCCGCGCTGCATCTGAATACCGCGGTGCTCGCCGTCACCCGCGAGGGTTTCGACAAGGTCAAATCTGCGGCGCGCGAAGCGGCCCCGTTTGTACTGCGAGTCGTGCGCGACGGTGTGGTCAGCGAACATCGGGCACGTGCCGTGATCGATGCCAGCGGTACCTGGGCCACGCCCAATCCGCTTGGTGCGAGCGGCTTACCGGCCCTGGGCGAACGTGAGCACCGCGAAACAATCTTCTACGGTATTCCCGACGTACTTGGTCTAGAGCGCGCGCGCTATGCGGGCAAACGTACCCTGGTGGTGGGTGCCGGTCATTCGGCGGCCAACACGCTGCTGGCATTGGCCGAGCTGGCGGGCAGCGCAGCGGGCACACAACTGGTATGGGCCGTACGCAACCTTAACCCAATCCGCGTGTTTGGCGGCGGTGACGCCGACGCGCTGCCCGCCCGTGGTCAGTTGGGCACGGCGCTGAAAACCCTGCGTGACGCCGGTCAGCTGGAATTTTTCAGTGGCCTGCACATCACTGAGATAACCCGCACGGAGGCTGGACTGCGTGTGACGGGTTTGGCTGCCAATCAACAGGTCGTGCATTTGTCGGGTATTGATCAGATCGTCTGCGCCACCGGCCAGCGACCTGCACTGGAGATGACCAGCGAACTGCGTCTATCGCTCGACCCGGCGATTGAATCCACCCTTGCACTAGGACCCTTGATTGATCCCAATCTGCATAGCTGCGGCAGCGTACGCCCCCATGGTCACCGTGAGTTGTCCCATCCTGAGCCCGGCTTTTTCACCGTCGGTGTAAAGAGCTATGGGCGCGCGCCCACCTTTCTCATGATGACCGGCTTTGAGCAGGTACGCTCGGTGGTGGCGGCCATTGCGGGTGATTTTGCGGCCGCTGATCGTGTTGATCTACAGTTACCTGAAACCGGCGTCTGCAATGTGACACAAGCCACCACCGTTAAAGATCAGGCCCCAGCTCCATGCTGTGGGCCCGTGGCAGTCAATGCGCCAAACACAAACTTCTCGACACCGGCTGTCGACGCGAGCTGCTGTGCCGGAATATCAAAACCAGTGCCAGCCATCCCCGCAGTGACACCCGCACGCAGCTGCTGCGGCTGAACACCTGAACCTGAATCAGACAATCCACACAAGCACTCAAGGAATACACCATGACGACCCTCAGCCATCGTGACCGCGAACTCGTTGCCCTCGGCGCGGCCCTCGCCGCCAATTGCATTCCCTGTATCGACTACCACGTGCCCGAAGCACGCAAGGCTGGTTTGAGCGATGCCGAAATTAGCGAAGCCATCCAACTGGCCGACAAAATCAAGCGCGTGCCTGCGGACAAGGTATTGGCGGCCGCGACGGCGGCGCTGACCGGCATCGTTGCCGACGCTCCCTGCTGTGGTCCCGATGAAGTGCAAGCGGTGGCACAAGCAACGGCTTGCTGTCCGCCCGTGGGCACACAGCCGACGACCAAGTCTTGTTGCTGAGCATCCGAGCTGTCGCTGCGCTGCAGTCGCGCAGCGCAGCGGCGCTTGAGTGACACTTACACTTTGAAGTTCTTGAACGCGTCCTGGTAATCACCCTGCCAGCGTGACAGCGGCGCACGATCGTCGGCCATGTCATATGCCGCCCACACCATGCGCTTGGCATCGTCGGCGCTGCTTACTTCGTTGTCCGGACAGATGATGTAAAAACTGCCGCGTGCAATCGCAGCCAGCATGTAATCGATAACCTGCTCCGGCAGCCACGCACCGTCGGGCTTAGACGTAGCGCGGACCCGCGGCGCGCCGATATGGGTCAAGCCGGTATAGGTGAAGCCCGGCACCAGCAGATGGGCGCTCACCTGGCAGCCGCTGGTGTTGCGCAACTCGTGTTGCAGGGATTCGGTTAAGGACTTCACTCCGGCTTTACTGACGTTGTAGGCG
Source organism: Pseudomonadota bacterium (assembly GCA_031418675.1). GTDB lineage: Bacteria > Pseudomonadota > Gammaproteobacteria > JADJYF01. The sequence goes on along the minus strand of JANOXY010000744.1, from coordinate 5,696 downwards.
GGATTGCCGGGCGGATTGGTGATGCCTTGTTTGGAGCCGGTGTTGATGATCAAGGCCGGGCTGCCCTGGGCGATCATGGCCTCAGTAAAGGCCTGCACACCGTGCACGATGCCCCAGAGATTGACGCTTAAGATGTGCTGCCAGGCCGGCAGCGCCGACCACGCGCCGCTGGGCTGACTGGTGCCGGCGTTGTTCATCAACACATCGACCCGCGAGAATTCTGCGTAGGCGCGCTCTTTCAGCGCCACCACCTGCTCGAATTGTGCAACATCGATCACCTGAGACACCACGCGGCCATCCTGCGCGGCGACGATGTTGCGCACTTCTTCGGTGGTAGCGGTCAGGCGCTCGACGTCGCGATCGGCCAGCAGCAGGTGCATGCCCAAACGCGCATAAGCTTGGGCCGCTGCGCGGCCAATGCCGTCGGCCGCGCCGGTAATGACGGCAACTTTGCCAGATTGAAATGCAGTGTGATGGGCCATGTAAAAACTCCTCGGTGTTGAGGAATTATGGCATCGATGGTGTGTTGCGCCTGCGTCGCACCATCAATGGCGGCCAGCCGCCGGCTCAGGGGCTGGTGGGCAAAAGCAAACGCTCGATGGATGCGGGCAACGGCGGAGTGTTGGTCTGGGCCAGAGTGCGGGTGTTGATGACATCGAGCACGCGGTTAGGTCGTTTTACCGCGACGCTATCACCATGACCCGGCATCGGCGCCAGCGCGACGGACACCGTATCACCCGCCGCCAGCACCAGTTGCGCGGGCACCCGCGCCATGGTGGTGGTGTCCTGCCCTTGGCCATCGGGCAGTGCGAGTTTGACCCAGTAGTCCTCGGCCGGTGCGGCGGCCAACAGACGCTCGCTGACATAGATGTCCGACGCCACTTCGACATAAACGGCCTGTACTGACGCGACCTCGGTGCGCTGGGAAGATGAGTCTGGTGTCGCACAGCCGGCCAGTCCGGCGGTGACGAGCATGAGGGCAAGGGATTGATGGAACATCGGCGTCTCTGGGCGCACCCGGTTCAGGTCTTGTCCCGGTAGCGGCGTTTGCGCGCGCGGGCTTGAATCACGGGCTTGAGCGATGGCTGTGACTAAACCTAATCCCATGTCGAGTTATCGGGTTTAAGACGATGTATGGCATCATGCTTGCCCGATCGAGGCGCCATCCTCGGCAGAACAAAAACCGGGTCAGCGCCCCGCCGCGCTCGTTGTAACAGAGGGATATCGGTGGTTACACCGGCCAAATCGCGCGCGGCGCGCGCCCTTGCAGGAGTGTTTGCCGCTTGCGCCATGGTGGGTGTGGCGGTGGCCGAAGAGCCGGCTGGTTTTGCCGTCAATCACTACGAAGTCAGTGGTGATAATCCCCTGCCGGCCGCGGCGACCGACGCCATTCTCGAACCGTTCAAAGGTGTCAAACACGGTCTGTCGGACCTGACCGCCGCGGCCAAGGGTCTTGAGCAGGCGCTGCGCGCCAAGGGCTTTATTTTCCATCGGGTGGTCTTGCCACCGCAGACCGTTGAGCACGAAACCGTGCAGCTCAAGGTCAGCGCCCTGACTCTGGGCACGGTGTCGGTCAGCGGCAACAAACATTTCTCCGAAGCCAATGTGCGGCGCACCGCGCCCAGCCTGAAGCCCGACGCCACACCCAATATCAAGCGTCTGGCGCGCTCGCTCGCCCTGGCCAACGATCACCCGGATCGGCATCTGACCCTGAATCTGAAAGAGTCCGACAAGCCCGACAAGATCGATGCCGAACTGGCTGTGCAAGACCGCCGCCCGTGGGCGGTGTTTGCCAACTTCAACAACCTCGGTACGCCCGATCTGGCTACCACCCGTCTGGCGGTCGGCGCCCAGCATTCCAATCTGCTGGGCATGGATGACGCGGCGACGGTGATCTACACCACCTCCCCAGAAGACACTGAAAACGTCAAACAAGCGGTGGTTAATTACCGCATGCCGACCTACCGCCTGGCCGGTGTCAGCACCTTCTATTACGCCCATTCCGACATCAACAATGGCCGCATCCAGGACGTGTTTGATGTCAGCGGTGCGGGTGATTTTTATGGCTACGCCTACAGCCAGTACTTGAATCAAGTCGGGCCGTGGCGGCAGCAAGTCGGCATCGGCATCGACGATCGCCTGTTTGTTAACAAGGTCAGCTTCCAGGGCCGGCCCATCGGCGGCCAGGTGCGCAGTCGACCGCTCACCTTGAGTTATCAGGGTGCTTACCGTGGCAGCTGGCTGACGGCCGATCTGAATTTGAGTTACGTGCGCAACCTCGGTGGTGGCGATCACAACGACGGCCGCAACTACGAGCGCGCGCGCAAACAATCCCGCGCCGGCTGGGACGCTTTTCGTTACGAGACGCGGGTGACCGCCAGCCTGCCCCGTGAATGGCAGGCGGTCGTGATGTTCGAGGGCCAGGTCGCCAGCGAGGCCATGATCGCCGGCGAACAATTTGGCGTCGGTGGCGTCGGCTCGGTACGTGGTTTTCAGGAACGCGGCGTCACGGGCGACGACGGTGAGCGCTTAGGCATCGAGATCTGGGCGCCACCTTTGCCTTATAACTTGCGTCTACTGGCTTTTTTCGACGCTGGCCACGTTGAGCGCTACTTCTCCCAGGTGGGGGAAATCGACCACGACGTGATCGCGAGCACCGGGCTGGGGCTGCGCTGGCAATGGCGCCAGCAGCTCTCGCTGGCGGTGGATTATGGCCAGGATATCGACGACGCGCGGGACCGCAGCGCCAGCGGCACCAAGTGTCATGTCAGCTTGACCTACCGCTACTAAATCGAGTCCGGCGTTTGATGCCTTCACAGCGCTGTTTCTAGGGCAGGTCGTCCCTGCCGTAGGGCTTCATACTCGTTTACAAACCCCACACCCTGCGAGCGTGAAAAGGTCGCTAGCGTCACCCGCGTAAATCGGTTATCAACGTCCATTGAATTCGAGCACACCCGTCGATCACGACGCTAAGTGCCATTAGCTGGACCAGGGACTATGTCGAACAAGCCGCGTTCATTGCTCGCAGGTGTTGTGGCTGGCTTATTGAGCGGTGGTGCCGCGCAAGCCAACCCGACGGGTGGTGTTGTTGCCCACGGCCAGGCGAGCCTGTCTCGCCCGGCGGCGGGCATTCTGAACATCGCCAATTCACCGGGTGCCATCATCAACTGGCAGGGGTTTTCCATCGGGCGTGGCGAGCTCACGCGCTTCGTGCAGCAATCGAACAAAAGCGCCGTCTTGAACCGCGTCACCGGTGGTGACCCCTCGGCCATCCTCGGGCGCCTGGTCTCCAACGGCAAAGTTTTCCTGATCAATCCCAACGGCATCGCCTTCGGCGCCGGCGCGCGGGTTGATACCGCTGGCCTGATCGCCTCTACCCTCGATATCAAAGACGCCGATTTCATCGCAGGCCGCTATGCTTTCAACGCCTCCGGTGCAGCGGGTGCGATCAAGAACGAGGGCTATATCAAAGCGGCCCGCGGTGGCGAGATCGTTTTCATCGCGCCCAGTATCGAAAACGCCGGCACCCTGCGTGTTGAAGCAGGTCAGTTGATTCTGGCGGCCGGGCAGGGCGTTCGTCTGACCAGTCTCGACGTGGATGATGTGACTTTCCAGGTGCAGGCGCCAGACGACCGCGTGCTCAACCTCGGCAAACTGCTGGCCGAGCAGGGCGCCGTAGGTGTCTTCGCGGGCACCCTCAAAAACAGTGGCACCATCAGCGCCAATACCCTGTCCCGCGATGCCGGCGGGCGCATCGTGTTATCGGCCCAGACCGACATCACACAAAGTGCCGAGGGCGTGCTTAGTGCGCGCGGCGCGAGCGGCGGCGAGATCCGGGTCGAAAGCCAAACGGGCACGACCGTGATCGACGGCAAGCTGGATGCCACGGGCGTTGAAACGGGCGGTGGACGGGTCGTCGTCACGGGTCAGCGTGTCGGCGTGTTGGCGCATGCCGCGATCGAGGCCAGTGGTGCGACGGCGGGCGGCGAAGTGCGCATCGGCGGTGGTTGGCATGGCGAAGAGCGCAAAGTTGCCAATGCTGACAAGACCACCGTGGTGGAAGGTGCCCGCATCACCGCCAATGCGCGCCAGCAGGGCGCCGGTGGCGATGTCGTGGTGTGGTCGAATAAAGAGACACGTTTTGATGGCGCCATCAGTGCACGCGGCGGCGCGGCCAGTGGAGACGGCGGTCAGGTCGAAGTCTCAGGCAAGGAACAGCTCGCGCTGCGTGGCAATGTTGACGTGGGTGCATCCCGCGGCAAGCAGGGGCGCATTCTGCTCGACCCGCGTGATATCACCATCACCGACACCACCACCACTAATAACAACCAGGTCGGTGGCGCCGACGCATCGATTCTGTTCGGCGACGATATTGCTGGCAACGGCACCAATGGCGCGCTTGATGATTTCACCCTTAGCGACGAAGCGCTTGAGGCATTGGTCGGCAATGTCAGCTTGCAGGCTAATCGCAATTTCACCATCAATGCTGGACTGAGCGGCGGGCTGGATTTTTCTGCCCGCAGTGGCCAATCATTCACTGTGCGTGCCGGTGGCAATATCGCGGTGAACAGCGCGATTAAGACCAGCAATGGTGCGATTACCTTGACGGCCGGCGATGCGGGTAGCAGCAGCGTCAATCCCAACGCGACTCTGGATATTTCAGCGGCGATTACCACCAATGGTGGTGCGCTCAATTTGAACAATCCGCAGAACGGGGCCGGCGCAGCAACGCGCCTGAATACCAGCGCTGCGAATATCGATCTTGGCGGTGGTGCCCTGCTCTTCAATACGGCGACGACCGCCACGATGGCCGGTGCAACGGTGCAGAGCGCGACCCTGCGGCAGCTTGGTAGCGGCGAGGTGATCGCGAGTGTCAGCAGTAATTTTACCGATGTTGTTCTGGATGCGGACTTGACAATAAGCGGTACCCTCGGAACCACCGACAGCGCCAGAGATGCTGATGCCGACGCGCTAGTAATCAACGCCGGTCGCACGGTGACTATCAACGCAGCCGCAGCACTGGTCGCGCAGAACACCCAGACTATCGGTGGTAGCGGCACCATCTTGTTTAACGGCAACAGTTCGGCGGGTGTGAGTTTCCTCGGCAATAATTTTTCGTCCGCAGTCGTGACAACTCTGGGTTCGGGCTTGACGATCTCGGGTAGCGGTGCGAACACCGTGGGAAACATCGGCATCTCCTTCAACAACACCATCAATCGGGCACTGATAGTGGCGGATGCCGGTGAGACCATCACGGTCACCAATCTGGATAACGGTGGTGGGATCTTGCGGGCTAATGGCGGCACGGTGAATGTTGCCGGTAGTTTTAGTCAGCTTGGCACGCTGAACAACCTCGGCACCGGTGGTACCGGTGGCATCAATCTCACAGGCATTTACGACAACAGCGGGCAGATCTTCGTGTTCAACGACACGACAGGCGTTATAAACCTGGCAGGTGGTGAGATTAAAGGGGGCACGCTGCGACAGAACGGCAGCATCGGCAAGCTGGCAATGACGCTTTCCAGTACCTTTACCGATGTGCTGCTGGATATGGATCTGGTGGTGCCGGCGAGCCTGACGCTGACGTCGAACGATGGTGCGGACGCGGACACCAACGGCTTGGTGATCAATACCGGCCGCACGGTCTCTCTGACCTCGAGCTCGAGTCTGTTGAGTGGTAATACGCAGACTATCGC
>JANOXY010000743.1:0-3127 GCA_031418675.1 Pseudomonadota bacterium | reverse complement strand
GGAACAGGCCGAAGGTCGCCATGCGCCAGCCCATCTCGAAGGTTTTGAGCGGCGTATCGGCGAGCGCGCGGTCACCGATCTGCGCGCCGAGATTGTAGACCGCGACCTCGATCGGACCGACGTCCTTCTCAATGTTCTCGACGAGCGTCTCGATGCTGTGCTCTTCCACCGCGTTCAACATGAACCCGCTCGCGCTGCCGCCCGCGTCGGAGATCTCGCCGACCAGACGATCGAGCCCCTGGCTGTCGGTGCGGCGGGCCACGCAGGCATGAAAATCTGCGCGGGCGAAACGCTTCGCGACATGTCCACCGATGCCGGCGCCGGCGCCGATAACGAGACACACAGGTTTGCTCACGATAACTCCCTCGTTATCAGTTCAAAGGTCGTGCGGATGGGCGCCAACTGCCGCGCGGCACTGAGGCGCCTGCGATTCGACACGCGTACGCCTTCATTAACCAGGCTCAACATCGCCGCGAGCTCTGCAGCGCGGGGCGCGGCACAGCCTGCGTCGCGCAGACAGGTGGCGAAAGCCCTCTCAAGATCGAGCAGGTGCGCGTTCGCCTGGCTGACCAGATCGTCATCGACACCGGCCATCTCCAGCACGGTATTGATCAAGAGGCACCCCAGATGCGCGCGGCTGCGCTGCGCGTGCGTGGCGCTGCCTTCGAAAAAAAGCCTGAGCGCTTCCAACGGTGGATGCTCGCGTCGCGCGCGCGCCAATAAAGCCTTGGCGCGTCCGGCGAATTCGTCCAGGCATTCGATGAAAAGGCTGCGCTTGTCGCCAAAGGCGGCGTAGAAGCTGCTGCGCCCGATGTCCATGACGTCGAGCAGTTCGGCCAAGGTCCCCGCCTGGTAACCCTTGTCCCAGAACAGGGCTAGGGCGCGGTCGCGTGCAGCGGTGCGATCAAATTCGAGTGGGCGGACCATGCGGGATTGTGTATCGCTCGGTCCGTAACCGCAAGCACATGGTAGTGGGCCATGCCACAGTGTCCGGATAGACAGTTGCGCATCGGCTTGCCATCACCCAGCCGCAGACCATGCATTGAGTTTGGTGCCGGCGGGATCGGCACCGCTCCTGCGCCAGACCTTACCAGCAGATTTATGGAGGCATGCGATGTCTGCTCTCGCATCAAGCTTGGTTAGCACACCCGATCACATTGCGCAGGAACTTGTGGTCGACTTCGACGTTTACGCGCCCTCCGTAGATGCCAGCGATTTCCTGGAAGCCGGTGTCGCGTTTCAAGCGCGGACTGCGCATCGCGTGGTGTGGTCACCCCACCATGGTGGCCACTGGGTGCCAACGCGCGGCCAGGATGTATTCGACATACACGCTGACCACGAGCGCTTCAGCTCAAAGTATTTCTGTATACCCGCGTTAGATAACCAAGGTCAGCTGGGGGCATTCACCCTCGATCCGCCAGAGCACGAGCCGTTCAGACGGTTTCTGAATAAGGGTATGACGCCCAATGTTGTCGCGTGTTGGCGCCGGCCTCAGATTGAGCCACCGTGCCGGCGCCGCGTTGAGCCAGACAATATGGCGCGACGATCAGGAGTGACGCGGCTCGTGCGGTGAAAGGACTGGCTCACTGCAATATTGGCGCGCCACTTGAAATTGGCTCAATTTGGCGTCGCCGGCAACATAGATGCTCATATCGGTCGGCGGTTTGCCTTCAAGGCGCGCTGGTAGGCGGGCCGCGCGGCAATCTTGTCCCGCCAGTCCGAGAGCGGATCCGGCAGTCCTACGCCATAGGCGTGCGCCCAGTCGAGACAGGTCATCAGGATCAGATCCGCCAGACCAAAACCTATCGGCAGCAGATAGTCGCTCTTGGCCAGGTGCGCCGCGACGACTCGCAGATGCTTGCTGGCGTACTCCGCGCTCGAAGCCACCGCCGCCGGCGCCTCCCCGTAGATCGCGCTGAGATCCCGATGGCGTCGCATGGTGTAAAGACTGGTCTCGTCGAGCTCGCCAAAGACGTAGCAACACCAGGCGTCTTCCCGGGCACGGTCTTCGAGGGTCGAGGGTGTCGCGATGTTCACGGCATTCGGATAACGGTCGCGCAGATAACGGCAGATCGCGACGCTCTCGGTCAGCCGCAGGTCGCCATCCACCATCACCGGGATCTTCTGCTTGGGATTCAGTTCGGTGAACGCCGCGGTTAGCGTTTCGCCGGTGCGTGGACCGATGGGATGAAGGATGTACTCGACCCCAAGCTCCTCGGCCATCCAGATCGGCCGCACCGTGCGTGCAGTCCCCGCCCCCCACAGTGTTATCGCCATGTCATCGCTCCCCACCCAGTCGCCTGGAATCACCCGGTGCCGACGGAAGCGCTCTGGCGCCGCTTCCGGCTCCCGGAGCCTACGGCCTGCTCACCATTTTTCCACCCACGGTCGCAGCACGACTTCTACAGTCCAGGTCGAACGATGCTGCTGATGGAGCATCCAGTAGGTCTCGGCGATATGGTCCGGGTGCAGCAGCTTGTCGTTTTCATCGGTGCCGGCGAGCCGATGCCAACGGCTGCCGTCTTCTTTTACCCAGCCGATCGCGCCGTCGATCGGCACGTGCGCGACGTGAATCCCCTGCGGCATCAGTTCCCGCGCCATGCTTTGCGTGAGTCCCGCTTTGGCATGACAGGCCATTGCGAACGCGGCGCTTTGGGGGAAACCCTTCAATGCGGCGCTCGCGTTGGTGAAGATGATGGTGCCGCGCCGACCCGCCTGGTCCGGCGGCTCGCCGAGAAGCAGCCGGGCTGCCTGTTGCCCCACCAGGAATGCGCTGTACGCTGAATTGATCAGCACGTCATGGACCAGCCCTGGGTCGGCTTCTGCAAGCGGTTTGCGCAGGATGTCGAGAGTGCGCCCGTCGATGTTGTGCACCACCAGGCGTGGCACGCCGAGATCCCGGCTGACCGCGCCGAACAGCGCGGCCACCGATGCCGGGTCGCCTGCATTACACGCGTAGCGCTTGACGCCCAAATCCTCGGCCAGCTTTTGCATGACCGGCTTGTCCGGATCTCGCGCCGCGACGGCAACCTGCATGCCGTGCGCCGAAAACAAACGCGCACAGCTCGCGCTGACTCCCGGTCCGCCCCCGACAACGAGGGCGACGGGGGCGGAGCCGATGGAGAAC
>JANOXY010000742.1:0-4365 GCA_031418675.1 Pseudomonadota bacterium | reverse complement strand
CCCGGCGCAGCCAACTGCATCTTATGAAAAATGCCCTTGTCGGTGGCGACGATGAATTCCTGCGCGCTGGCGGTGCGAACCTCGTTGATGAGGCCGGACGTCGAACCGACATAGTGGGCCTGTTCGATGACCGAGGGTGGTGACTCGGGGTGCACCAGCACCCGGGCGTCAGGGTGAGCCGCGCGCAGTGCAGCCAATTCAAGGCCCTTAAACTCTTCGTGCACGATGCAGGCGCCATTCCACAGCAGCATATCGGCGCCGGTTTTGGTGCGGATGTAGTCGCCCAGAAATCGATCCGGTGCCCAGATGATCTTTTCACCACGAGCGTGCAGGTGGCTGACTACCTCGAGTGCGATGCCGGAAGTCACCATCCAATCGGCGCGTGCTTTTACCGCGGCGCTGGTATTGGCATAAACCACCACGGTGCGATCCGGATGGGCATCGCAGAACGCATTGAAGGCGTCGGCCGGACAGCCCAGATCCAGCGAACAATTAGCCTTCAGATCGGGCATCAGCACGCGTTTTTCAGGGTTCAGTATCTTGGCGGTCTCGCCCATGAAGCGCACCCCCGCCACCACCAGGGTCGAGGCTGGATGCTCGTGGCCAAAACGCGCCATGTCCAGGGAGTCGGACACGTAGCCACCGGTCTCGTCAGCCAGGGTCTGGAGTTCCGCGTCGGTGTAGTAGTGGGCGACCAGCACCGCATCTTGCGCGGTCAACAGGATCTTGATTTCGGCGCGCAAGCGCTCGCGCTCATCGGCATCGAGGTGTTCACGAACCACCGGCGGCACGCGGGTTTCGACGGCAGTATCGACGGCGAGATGGGAAATGACATCACTACGCATAGAGTCAGGCCGAATGCGACGGGTTGATGGTGAAACACGAGCCGCGCGTCGCGGCCCGTGTTACTTGCATGGCATCAGCCTACCTGTCGAACACCAGGGTAGCCAGCGTCGTCAGGTAAATCTGTTGTAAACAGGCGCCGCTGGGGATTTATTCCGCGCCCGTGCCTTTGCGCAGCCGGATGGACAGCTCGCGCAACTGGTGTTCGCTGACTTCGCTCGGCGCCGAGGTCAGCGGACAGGCGGCGCTCTGGGTCTTGGGGAAGGCGATGACTTCGCGGATGGAAGTCTCACCGGCCATCAGCATGGCCAGCCGGTCGAGACCAAACGCGATACCGCCATGGGGCGGGCAACCGTATTGCAGCGCTTCGAGCAGAAAGCCGAATTTTTCCTGCGCTTCCTCTTCGCCGATACCCAGCAGCCCGAACACTTTGCTCTGCTGCGCCGAGTTATGGATACGGATCGAGCCACCACCGATTTCCGAACCGTTCAGCACCATATCGTAAGCGCGGGAAATGGCCTTGCCCGGGGTTGCAGCGACGTGGTCGGCGTCGGCGGGTGCGGTGAAGGGGTGATGCAGGGCTGCCCAGCGCTTGTTGTCTTCGTCCCATTCGAACATCGGAAAATCGACCACCCACAGCGGTGCCCAGGTGTTGGCCACCAGACCGAGGTCGGCCGCCAGTTTGTCCCGCAGGGCGCCGAGCGCATCGTTGACGACGCGCGCCTTGTCGGCGCCAAAGAACACCAGGTCACCGTCGACCGCACCAACGCGGTCGAGGATTTGTTCCACCACCTCGGCGGGTACAACTTTCAAGATCGGCGACTGCAGTCCGTCGAGACCGGTCTTGCGATCGTTGACCTTGATGTAGGCCAGACCCTTGGCGCCGTAGATGGCAACAAATTCCGCGTAACCGTCGATTTGTTTGCGACTCAACTTGCCGGCGCCCGGCGCGCGCAAGGCGGTCACCCGATGGTCTTCACGGCTCGCAGCCTGGGCAAAAACTTTGAATTCAACTTCGCGCACGAGGTCGGCGACTTCGACCAATTCCAGCGGGTTGCGCAGATCGGGCTTGTCCGAGCCATACCGCTGCATGGCCTGCGCATAGGTGAGCCGCGGAAAGGGCTTCGGCAGTTCAACGTTCAAGACGCTCTTGAACACCTGGCGCATCATGCGTTCCATCAGGCTCGTGATGTCCGCTTCATTGATAAAGGACATCTCGATATCGAGCTGGGTGAATTCAGGTTGGCGGTCGGCGCGCAGATCCTCGTCGCGAAAACAACGCACGATCTGAAAATAACGATCCATGCCCGACATCATCAGCAGCTGCTTGAACAGCTGGGGCGACTGGGGCAGGGCAAAAAAGCGTCCGGGATGGGTGCGGCTGGGCACCAGGTAGTCTCGGGCGCCCTCGGGGGTAGCCTTGGTCAGCATCGGGGTCTCGATTTCGAGAAAGCCGTTACCGTCCAGGAAGCTCCGCAGTTCGCGCGCCACACGGGCGCGCAGCCGCAGGTTTTCGCGCATGCGCTCGGTACGAAGGTCAATGTAGCGATAGCGCAGGCGGGTATCGTCGCTGACATTGCGCTCGTCGATCTGGAAGGGCGGTGTGCGCGCTTCGTTCAGGATGTCCAGGTGTTTGACCAATACTTCTATGCGCCCGGTGCGGCGGTCAGCATTGGCAGCACCGGCCGGACGCAGGCGTACCAGGCCCGTCGCCCGCAATACGTACTCGCTGCGCGAGCGTTCGGCACAAGCGAAGGCGGTCGGGGTATCGGGGTCGATGACTATCTGACACACACCCTCGCGGTCGCGCAGGTCGATAAAGACCACGCCGCCATGATCACGGCGATGGTGAACCCACCCACACAGGGCGACCTCCGAGCCGACCAGGGATTCGTCGAGTTCGCCGCAGTAATGGGTACGCATAGGAAAAGGTGCTGTCTGATCAATGAGCTGGGAACGAGGAGGCCGGCATCATACGGATTGCCAGCAGGCGCCGCAACGACACTAGGGGGACGGTCGAAGCACCGTCGTGCGACTCATTCGCCGCTGCTGGCTGCGGGGGTCTTGGTCTTGGTGTCGGCAGTGCTGGTGTCGGACCTCGGCGTGCTGCTTTCGCTCTAGCCACCGGAATCGCACTCACCGTCACGCTAGGCCTTGGGCTTGGTCTTAAAATCCGTTTCGTACCAGCCGGTGCCCTTCAGTTGAAAACCCACCGCCGACACCAGTTTCCGCAGCGCGTCCTGACCGCACGACGGACAGGTCTTCAGCAGCGGTTCGCTCATACGCTGCATGACTTCGAGCTTGTGCTGGCAGTCGTGACACTGGTATTCGTAAATCGGCATGCCCGTCCCCGTACCTGTAAAAAGAGCGGCGATCATGGCGGCGAATTCCGAAAATTCAAGCACTGCGCACGATATGACCAGTAAATCGCGTCAATTGGCCTTCATCGAGTGTTGCTCGCCCTGTACTGCCATGACCGGATTCGTTAGCATTGCGCCCCCTGTTCAGGCTGGCACCCGCCAACCAGGATAGCGGCGGGCCGCAAGGTCGGCGCCGCAACTCCAGTTTGTTCTGGGGCCGTTAGCTCAGCTGGTAGAGCACCGGACTTTTAATCCGAGGGTCGCAGGTTCGATCCCTGCACGGCCCACCATAAAAACAGTTAGTTACGGTCAATGACCTCGAGCTAACCAGTAAGCGCTTACACCTTCGGTACCCATGAGGTACACGGAGGCTAACCACGGCAACTTTCGTCAAGACGCCGGCAGGGACGTGGAAGGGCATCATCCGCAAGCGCGGCTGGCCAGCCACCATCAAAACTTTTCGCACCAAACGGGACGCCACCGACTGGGCAGGTCGCGTCGAAGACGAGAAGGTGCGGGGGTACTTATATCGATAGAGTGGACGGCGAGCGCCTGACGCTCGAGGACGCCCCCAAGTACTATCGGGAAACGTGACGGTTACCCATCGGGCGACCACCGCCTGCGCCGAGCAGAACCGCGCCAAGCGGCGCCTCGACGGCCGCGGCGGCAATAGCCTTCCGTTACCACGCCCTCGATCATTGCCGACTAACGGGACAAGCGCTTCGCGGACGGTCGCTGCAACAACACGGTCCGCCACGAGCGCGCCCTGCTATCTCGCACCTAGACCTCAAGTCCCGCGCCGACATTCCGGCCGACCCACGGTCAGCTGGCTTCGACGGCTACCGGCGCTACGTCCGCCCGCGTCGAGCGCGTGCTGCTCGTGCGCCCGATCTTCTTGAATTCGTATACGGTCAGCACAGCACCGACCAGCGTGAGTGCAAAACAGATGACACCCGCAATCAGAATGGATGTGGTAGTCATGAACGTGCTCCTTTCAAACCCATCACCTTGAAATAAATGCCGAAACACAGGATCGAGGGAACCCAGGTAGCGGTGAACAGCCCCTCGTCACGCTGTCCCGTGAACCACAGAAATCCTGAGACGGTGAATGCCACCATCACCGCCAGCAGGATGCATACATCGGACGTTTTCATCATGAAAG
>JANOXY010000741.1:0-4536 GCA_031418675.1 Pseudomonadota bacterium | reverse complement strand
ACGCCACCATATCGGTCGCAACCAGCGGGTTTTCACCCGCTTCCAACAAGGCCATGGTCTCACTTTTCTCGGCACTCATGACGCCCGCCGGTGCCAACAGCCACAAACTCTTGACGCGCCCTGGGAAGCGCAGCGCAAAGTGGCTCGCCAGGTAGCCCCCCATGGAATTACCACCGAGGTGGAAGTTGCCCAGCTCCAGACTGTCGGCAAAACGCGCAAGGCGAACGAGCTGTTCGTCCAGCCCGTAGCGCTCCGCGTCATGACGGCTGGAATCACCGAAGCCCGGCAAGTCCGGCATGACGACGCGAAAATGCGGCGTCAGTAAGCGCGCGATCATCGTCCAGTGATCCTTGTTGGCGCCAAAACCATGCAATAACAGCAGGGTTTCGCCGGCTCCGCCGTGCAGATAGGCGATGCGATGCCCGGCGACGTCAGCTTCCGCAAGTTTGAGACCGGCGCTGCGCCGACCCAGCGTCGTAGCCCAATTGAATACCACCCCGGGCGCCGCGAAATAGACCAGGGCGAGCGTAGCCACCATCGCGAACAAAACGAGCAATAGAATGGTCATGGCTGTACCCCGTTCTTGGACTGCCGGGCCAGAACGACTAACCAGGGAAGTTTGTTGTTCAGCCGCGATGACATGGGCGGCTCGTGCGCGTCGTCACCCGGCAAACACGCTTGGTGTCGCGCGTTAGCGCAGCTCGCCGTCCACGCAAGCCATCGGCAAACCTTCGACCGGTTCCGCTGCAGCATGTCGCCAGTGAGGCGAGTGCGCTTGGCGGTAGTTTCGTCTTTGCTCGCAGCCACCCCACTGGGCGTCATTGGGTATGGCTTGAGCGGCGCTTTTAACATGGGGCATCTATAGGGAACTTGTATCTGGCTGTCAAACAACACCAAGCCTCTGCATTGCAACAAATCACGCGGTCCGCCCGTGGGAGTCAATTGCTTCTCGGCGCATTTGCCCACGGCCACCGAGAATGTTGGGCTACTCTTGGCGAACGCGACGCTGACGACCTGCTGCGTGCTGACCTGCCTTACGCAACGCGTCGCTGTCGGTCGCAGTCGAGCCCGCGTCCTGCCCGCACTATTGAAGCGTGCCGAACACACCCCATATAGCTTGGGAGCGAGTCGCCGCCGCGAGCGGTTACGGTCAATACCACCACCAGCGATCTCAGGGCCATGCAGTTCAAAGACTATTACGAAACTTTGGGCGTCAGCCGCGATGCAACGCACGCCGACATCAAGCGCGCTTACCGCAAGCTGGCGCGCAAGTACCATCCTGATGTCAGCAAAGAGCCCAATTGCGAAGCGCGCTTCAAAGACGTGCAGGAAGCCTACGAAGTCCTCAAAGACGCTGACAAGCGTGAGGCCTATAACCGTTTGGGTCCCGATTGGAAACACGGTGATAACTTCACACCACCACCCGGCGGTGGCCCTCGCGCCGGCCGCCAGGACTCGGGCTTTAGCGATGATCTCGACTACAGCGAATTTTTTTCACAGATCTTCCGCGATCGCCATGGACGCGAGCAGGGCGGCGGCGACACTTGGCAGATGCGCGGCCAGGACCGCAGTCTGCGTATTGAGATTTCCCTGCAGGACTCCTATCAAGGCGCGACCCGTACACTGAGCTTCCTGGTGCCGGAACTCGACGCGCGCGGCGAGGTGCGTCAAATACCCAAGACGGTTAACGTCACCTTGCCCAAGGGTGTGACTGCGGGTCAGCGCATCCGCCTCGCAGCGCAGGGTGGTCCAGGCTTTAACGGTGGCCCGGCGGGTGATCTGTTTCTCGAGGTTGAATTTGCGCCCGACCGCCGCTTTCGCGCCGAAGGTCACGACGTCTACCTGGAATTGCCCATCACGCCCTGGGAAGCGGCGCTGGGTGCCAAAGTGGTGGTGCCGACCTTAGGCGGTAAAGTTGAGCTCACTATCCCGCCCGGCTCCCAGGCCGGCCGCAAACTGCGTCTGAGCGGCCGTGGCCTGCCCGGCCAGCCCGCCGGTGATCAATACGTGGTGCTGGTTATCGTCGTGCCTGAAGCCCACGACGAAGCACAACGGGCGGTGTATCGTGAAATGGCCCGGCTGATGCCTGGCGATCCACGTGCCGAGCTGAGGAACTGAAGTCATGCACGAGCAATTACATGCAGAACTCTGGCTGCTCGACGAAACGCGTGCCATCACACTCAGTGAGTTTTGTGGTGCAAGCGGTCTGCTCGAATCGCTGGTCACCGAGATGGTCAATGAGGGGGTGCTGGTACCGCACGGTGACGCCGAGCACACCTGGCGCTTTTCGGGCGCGTGTCTGGCGCGCGCCAAACGCGCGCTGCGCCTCAAACGCGAGCTCGAGCTGAATTGGGCGGCAGTTGCGTTCCTGCTGCCGGTGCTCGATGAACTGCGTGAGCTGCGTCGTCAGCAACAGGTCTGGTTACTCACGCGCTAGGCGATTAAGCGCGTCCCGCCATCGCACACCCCTGTCCGTTGCCCCGAGCTGCTCGCCGAGCCCCTTGCGCGTGCGGCTATACTGGGCCGCCAGCACGAATAAACAGCATTCATTCAGGGGGAGACCATGGCCACAAAATCCAGCACGCCCGCTGCCTTCAGCATGCCCGAACTATCGGAACTCTATGGCCGTCCGCCCTACGAGTATCGTGATGCGCGCCAGCTGCTGATTATTTTTCGCACCGATCCGAAAGTGCTGCGTAAGCTGGTGCCGGCGCCCCTCACTGCCGACAAGGACGGCACGATGTTTGTTGCCATCAGCGAATTTTTTGTCAGCGGCTTTGGCCACTATCACGAAATCAACATGTCAGCGCTCGCCACCTTTCAGCGCCGGCCGGTCAACTATGGGCTATACCTGATCCTCGACAACGACATCGCCACCGCCGGTGGTCGCGAGATCTGGGGCTTCCCCAAAAAAATGGGCCGGGTGGCCCTCACGACTAGCGACGGCATCATGCGCGGCACTGTTGAACGCGGTGGCATCCAGTTGGTTGAGGCCGCTGTGCAATTGAAGGAATTCGGCACGCCCGAGGAGCTCGCCGGCAGCTACGAATATGTCAGTCGCAAGCTCATCCCATCGGTATCCAATCATGCTCCGCCGGAGGTCTTCCAGCTGACCTCCACCACCCTCACCAATGTTGTGATCCGGGAGGTGCACAAAGGTCCGGCGACCCTGCGCTTCGGCCTCTCACCTGCTGATCGCTTTGCGGATATTCCGATCAACGACATTGTGGGCGGCTATTACTTGCGCACGGATTTCACGCTCGAAGACGGCGAGGTCATTCACGACTACCTGGCCTGAAGCGGATGTGAGCACGACGGCCCCGCCATCAAGCAACGGTGGCAACTACCGCGCTCATCTGGATATACAGAGCGGCCTGCGGCGTGATGCGCGGTTATGGTCGGCGATGGATAACATCGGCGACCACCCCGGACTGTTCGGTTTTGAACGCGGGTTTCTGGCCGCGCTGGACAATAATCTGCGCGGGCTGCTGGCTTTGAACTGACATGGATATCGACCCGCGCTGTGGCGCACTTGCTCACCCGCGCTACACATCACCGCACCACCGATCGGGCGCGTCGGAGACAGTGGTTATGCAGGCCCAGTCCGTCGCGCCCTACGCATCCTGGCGCCGTGCTCCCACCACAAAATCGATAAGCGGTGCAGCGCCTTAAAAAGACTTTACACTGGCGGCGATCATCAGCAGCCACCGTGGCAAGTTGCCACGCCCTCACGGGAAGCGGTGGTCCGCGTGATTTTCACCGCACTCACGACAGAAGGGGATAGCGATGCGGCATGTGATACCGGTTTGGCGATTACTGGGTGTGCTGGTGGCACTCACCTGCATGGCGGCACTCAGTACGGCGGTGCTCGCCGACGATGACAAAGCCATCGGCAAACACGCTTTCGAAAAAGCCTGTGCGGCTTGCCATAGTGATCCGCCGGTGCCACGCGCTCTGCCGCGGGATCAGCTCGCCAAGCTGCCACCAGAAATGATTTTCCAGGCCCAGCTATCGGGCAAGATGGTGCTGAACGCGGCGGCTCTTTCGGAGCTCGAAAAGCGTGCCGTTGCCATCTACCTCTCGGAGATCCCATGGGGTTCGGTACCCGACGCCAAGACCGCCGAGCAGCTCACGATGTGCAACAAGCCGGCACCATTGCCGCTCGACGCGCTCCAGCGGCCCCATTGGTCAGGCTGGGGTCTTGATGCCGACAACACCCATTTCCAAAGTGCCGCACACGCGGGTTTGAAGCCTTCCGACCTGGCCGACCTGGAATTCAAATGGGCACTCGGTTTCACCGCCGGCAGCAGTGTCTCAACCCAGACCGCGGTGGTCGGCGGACGAATTTTTATTGGCGGACCGGGTGGTGGTGTTTACGCACTCGATGCCAAAACGGGCTGCGCCCACTGGAAGTTCGAGACTGCCGGTGAGGTGCGCGGTGCGATCCAGGTTTTCCCGCGCGCCGACGGTTCACTGATGTTGATCGCCGCCGATCGCAAGGCCACCGTGTATGCCATCGATGCCAACAGCGGCAAA
>JANOXY010000740.1:0-16736 GCA_031418675.1 Pseudomonadota bacterium | reverse complement strand
ATCCGTCCGAATTGCGCTTCGTTGGTTGGAAACAACCCAACGAAGCGCGATAAACGACGCGTTTCCGCGCGTTTTCAATTCATTTCGGTATAACGGACGACATCAATGCTGAAATACGCTACTTATTCAGACCTTCCCTAGTTCACCGCTCGCTCAGCATCCACCCAATATTTCGCGCGGATCGCTTTTTTATCCGTCTTGCCAACCGCCGTTTTGGGGATCGCGTCCCATAGTTCGATGGACTTCGGTGCCTTCATGGCACCGAGCTTGTTGCGACAGCGTTCCATGATCTGATCAACGCTTAAAGTCTCACCTGCCTTTAATACGACTATGGCCTTGATCGATTCGCCCCATTTGTCATCGGGCACGCCGATCACCGCGCATTCCAGCACTTCCGCCATGGCAAGAATCGGCGCTTCGACCTCGGTCGCAAATACATTGAAGCCGCCGGTGATGATCATGTCTTTTTTGCGATCGACGATGTACAGATAACCGTCCTGATCGAGGTAGCCAATGTCACCGGTATGGTGCCAACCAAACTTGCGCGCTTCCGCCGTTGCTTCGGGCTTTTCGAAATAACCAGGTGTCACCAGCGGCCCACGACAACAGATCTCGCCCCGTTCGCCGCAGGGCATCGTGCGACCGTCGTCATCGAGGATCGCCACCAAGGTGTTGGATGTGACTTTACCGCAGCTCTTCAGACGTTCTGGATGATCACCTTGGGCAGCAGCCGCCACCACTTCCGGTGACAACATCGACACCAGCATCGGCACCTCGGCCTGGCCATAACATTGGCATATCACCGGTCCGAAAATTTCCACACCGCGTTTGAACTTGTCCGGCGACACCGGCGCCGCCGCGATCAGGATCTGACGCAGGCTGGAACAGTCGTAGTTCTTCACACCGGGGTGATCAAGCAAGGCGTAATAGGCCGTGGGTGGCAAAAAAATATGGGTGACACGATGGCGCTGTATCGCTTCCAGCACTGCCACTGGATCAAAACCAGGCAACACCACGTTGGTGCCGCCCACCGCCGAGAAGATCACGATGATGGCGCCGGCGGCGTGGGTGATGGGCGCGACCGCGAGATGCACAACCTCATCCTCGCGGCCGGCAACATAGTGCTTGAGGCCAAGTTCGATCATGGTCACGACCGAGGCGTTGCTCATCTCTACACCCTTGGATGGCCCCGTCGTGCCACCGGTTGGCCAGCGCGAGAACGGCCCATGGGGTGCGCCAAAAGCATCGGACCAGTCGGGGATGTCATGGCCCACGCCCGCCGCGCAAAAATCCTTCAACAGCGGTGCGCCACAATCGGCGCGGTCGAGACAGTAGGCGCCCTTTAATTCCGGCATCATGGCCATCGCCTGCTGGGCAAGCTCGCTGACACTCGAGTGAAAAAACAACCAGCGGGTGCGGGTATAGGCCATGTACTCGCCGTTGGCACTGGCCGAGTTGCGCACATTGACCGGCACCCAGGCCCCGCCCGCACGCATCGACGCAAACACACACAGCATGGCCGTTGGATCGTTGGGTGAGTACACCGCAATCGAATCACCGAGCGCGAAGCCCGCCGCGTACAATCCGCGTGCGATGTCGTCGACTAAGCCGCGCGCAGCGTCAAACGAATAGGTCTGGCCGTTGCCGAGCAAAAAAGGACGCGCCGGATCAAGCGCCGCTCCACGCAAGAAATAATCGATGGGTCGCATATTGGGTTGTACTTGCTTTGAATAGAGAGCTGCGAGTCATCATGCCGCGCGCTGCCACCGCTTTCAATCGCAAGGTCGGGCCGCGCGGGACACTCAATCGTCCTTATCGAGCTGACCTACCCGATGCGGCGTGGCTGCACAGGCAGCACTGAGCAGCAGGCTCGCAACTATCCACAGCAGCTCCCGCGCGCGCCTCACCAGCGCCGTGGCGATGCCCACCGAATGCGCCCCGCTCAGCCAGTGAATCATGACCAGCATGGCCGCCTCCTGGGTACCCAGCGCGGCAGGAATAAAGAAGCTTGCCGCGCGTACGCTTTGGACAAAGGCTTCCATGATCCATACATCGGCGAAACCAAACTTGGCACCGAGGGCATGCAGAATCAGCCACAGCTCCAGCGCGCCCAATACCCATGCCAGCCAGGCCGCGACTATCGACACCACCAGCGCATAGCGGTGTTCGCGGTAATAGCCGGTCAACTGTCGATCAATATCCTCAACCGTGGCGATGGCGCGAACCAGCCGCGCGCCCCAACGCGTTGTCCCGAGTGCGCGCGCCACCCGCGTCGAGAGTTTGAAATACTGCACAAGAAAAATAGCCGCAGTGCCCACCACTACGATCAACAGTGTCGTGAGCGCCAGGGCCTGCTGAGCGCCGTCAAGTTCAGGGCGGCGCCAGACCAGGGTCACGCCAATAGCAACAAAGACGATGAGCGCAAACATGGTGCTGGTACGCGCGATGACAATACCCGCGCCGGTGTCGCGCCACGCCACCCCATAACGACGCTTCATAAGCCAGGCTTTGATCGGCTCACCACCGAGCGCGGCGGTCGGCGTAACGTTGTTGTACGCGTCGCCGATCATGCGCACCAACCACAGTCGGCAAAACCAGCGCAGCGTGCGCGGCACCTGCGGCAGCGCCGCCTGCCAGTTAATGACGTCGGCGGCGAAATAGAGCAGAAACAACAGGCAGATTCCTCCGAAAGTTGTCCAGCCCACCGCCTCGATATGGGTGCGCAACTGCGCCACATCGGTCTCGCGCAAGACAAAAACCAGCAGCACCAGACCGAGCACGGGAAACAACAGGGAAGTGATACGCACGGGGTGGGGACCGCTGGCTGACATGACAATCAGCGCGCAGCTTAGCCGAATTTGAGTCACACGCCCCAGGGCGGGTGCACAGTTACAGGCGAACACACTATAAGGGCCTGTTGCAAGGCCACGGCTTGGGCTAGGCTCGCGGTAAAACCACCCGGAGATCCATCGATGAGCATCGAAGATAACAAAGCCCTGGTCACCAAGTTCTGGCAGGCATTTTCCAACGGCAAATTTGACGACGTGTTAGGCATGCTCGCCGAAGATGCAACCTGGTGGGTGGCAGGCACGACCATGCTGTCCAAGACCTACAGCAAAACCGAATTTGCCGCGCTGCTCGGGCAGATAACACCGATGGCACCCAAGGGTTTGAGCGTGACGCCCACGGCCTTGTGTGCCGAAGGTGAACGCGTCTCGGTCGAGGCAGTGTCCTACGGCGAATTCACCAATGGCCGTGTGTACAAAAATGAATACCACTTCATGATGGTCATGCGCGGCGGCAAATTCGTCTCGGTGCGCGAATACCTCGATACCGAACACGTCACCGCAACCTTCGGCCCCTGATCCCGAGCCAGCAACGGCCGGCGCGGCACAGCGATGAACGCTGACTCATCGCTGGCCACCCTGGTCGAAGGATTTTTAGCCAGCCTGAGCGCGGCTGGCCATGGTCAGCAGCCACAGATCATTGAAACCCATATCTCGCTGGTGTTACTGGCTGGCGAGTTTGCCTACAAGTTCAAAAAGCCGGTCAACTTCGGCTTCGTCGATTTCAGTACGGCGGCCAAGCGCCAGCATTTCTGCGCACGCGAAGTCGCCTTGAACCGTCGTTTTGCACCGCGTATTTATCTCGATGTCGAAAACGTCGACGTGGCGGGTAAACAGGATTGGGCAGTGCGCATGCGGCGCTTCCCGCTGGATGCAACCTTGGACGCACTTCTGAGCCGCGCCGCAGTCGACACCGATCTGCTGTGCGCCTTCGCCCGCAGGCTCGCACATTTGCACGCCACGGCCGAGCCCGTCGCTGATACCGCGCTGTTTGGCAGCGCAAGCATGGTACGTGCGCAATTTGACGCCTGCTGCGAAGCACCGCTCGCGGCGCTGCTGTCAACGCAGCTGTCGACCTTGCTCAATGCCGGCCTCGACGCCGCCATGCCCACTTTTGCCGCGCGGCGCACCGCCGGTTTTGTCCGCGACTGCCATGGTGATTTACACAGCGCCAACGTGGTCGCTTACGAGGCTGAACTACAGGCGTTTGACTGCATAGAATTCAATGATGAACTGCGCATCATCGACACGCTGTCCGATGCCGCCTTCTTGCTCATGGATCTCGATCACCATGGCGCTGCCACCCTCGGCCACGGCTTCCTGAACAGTTATCTTGAGGCCCGCGACGATTATCAGGGTTTGGCCCTGCTGCCCTTGTATTGCGCTTATCGTGCGTTGGTACGCGCCAAGGTTGCCATGTTGCGCGGGGCGCAAGCGGGCGCCAGCGCCGAGCGTGAACATGCCCAAGCCACGAGCCACATCGCCTTGGCGGAACGTTACCTGCAACCCAGCGGACGGCCCGGTCTGGTTTTAACCCATGGTCTGTCTGGTAGTGGCAAGAGTCATCACGCACGCTGGCTGGCGGCGCAGCGCGGCTTCATTCATTTGCGATCGGACATCGAACGGCGCCGCGTCGCCGGTCTGCCCCTGGATGAGCCTAGCGGCAATCGTGTCGAGGGTGGAATTTATACCGCGCAAATGACACGCGCGACCTATGCCCGCCTGGCAACACTCAGCGCGACCGCGCTCGCCGCGGGTTATAGCGTGGTGGTCGATGCGACCTTTCTCCACGCCGCTGAACGGGCACCTTTTGCCGCACTGGCAAAAACCCATGGTGCGAGCTTCCACATTCTGATGTGCGAAGCGCCGGAACAAGAATTACAGCGGCGCATCGTTGCGCGCGCGGCGCGCGGGGGTGACCCCTCGGAAGCGACGCTCGAAGTGCTGGCGCAACAACAACGCCATTACGAGGGCCTCAGTGCCGACGAAAGGCGCTTGGCAGTACCGGCCGCAGGCCTGGCCGCTGATACCACCACGCTGGCCAAGCTCGGGCGAGCGCGTGCCCACTGATAGCCGCGCACGGGCACCTTTTTAATCGGAGATATGCACGTAGCCGCGCTTGACCGCGTGTTCCAGCGCAGCGAAGCCTTCCAGCGCCTCGCTGTAGGCCTGGCGCAAGCGCTGCAGTTCCAGTGCGGCGTCGGTGGTAATGCATTCGCTGTGACAGTTTTTGCCGAGCTGTAAGACGTGGTGCAGATAGCGGGCGCGCAGGCAGGCCACCATTTTCACCACATTGATAAAAGCGGTGGTGTCGATGCCACCGGTCACAGCGCCAATCTGGGCGCGATTGATGGCAGTAATCGACTGCTCGAGTTCGTGCCGCAGTCGGCGATGATCGATCTCTTCGTCGGTGTTCAGCATGGTCGCGTCTCCTGGCCAGGTGGGGGGCGCGGATCCACGGTCAAGAGCTCCCCGAGATTGTTAGCGACCCAGCGAGCAAAATCTTCAACAATGCAATACGACGATGTTCTTGTAGGTCCGATTTTAATCGGACATTCGCGATCGTAGGGTTGCGTAACGAATGTCCGAATAAATTCGGACCTACCAATACTCAGAAGTGGCGCTGATCCAGCGGCGGCGGCGAATACTGGTAAAACCAGCTCTCGCTAAGCGGCACACCGTTGAATTCCAGATAGAGCTTGATGTTGATTGGATCGGTGGATTCGTCGGGCCGTAAATCAAAAATTGCCCGATAGCCGTTGATCGCCTCAAGCGGCCGACAGGAGGTGGTTTCGGTGCTGCCGCGCGACACTTCAAGTTTGAGATCCACCCGCGCCGTGGTGGCCAGCAGCGGCAGTTTCCCGCCGGCAAAGTCAACGGCGAATCGCCACGAAAAATACTCGCGCTTATTGCCCACCACCCCGCCGATGCCAGTGCGCGTGGCTACCACCGTGGCCAGCCCCGGCTCCACGGGCGCCTTGTGCCCCCAGTGCAAGCGATAGGCATACAACACTTCATCACCGGCCTGGGGTGTTTGCTCGGGATGCCAGAAGGCCACGACATTGTCAGACGTTTCGTCCGTGGTAGGCAGTTCCACTAGTACTACGCCGCCCGCGCCCCAGTCGCCCTTGGGTTCCACCCACACACCAGGCCGCCGTTCGTAGAACACCCCGTCGTCCTGGTAGTGATCAAAATTGCGATCCCGTTGCAGTAAGCCGAAACCGCGCGGTGATTTGTCCGCATAGAAGTTGTAACGCAACTGCCGTGGGTTCTCGATCGGGCGCCAGATCCACTCGCCACTGCCGGTCCACATTGCAAGCCCATCGGAATCGTGGATCTCAGGGCGGATGTCGTTGGCCAGTCGGCGATCGTTCTCGCCGGTCTGATACATGCTCGTGAGCGGTGCAATGCCTATACGTTCAATGGCAGTTCGCGGATAGATGGCGGCGTCGACATCCATCACCATGTCCTGACCGGGCACCATTTCGATGCGATAAGCACCGGCACAGCTCGGCGAATCGAGCAGCGCATATACCACCAGCCGGTAAGCACCCACGCTCGGTCGTTCCAGCCAGAAGTGGGTGAAATAAGGGAATTCTTCCGGGTGTGCGGCGCCCGTATCGATGGCCAGGCCACGCACCGACATGCCGTACTGTTTCTCGGCGCCGACCGCGCGGAAATAACTCGCGCCCAGAAAGGCCGCCACGTCGATTTGTGGATTGGTTTCATCGATGACACGAAAGCCGGCATAACCCAGATCGGCACTGAACTGGCTGCCATCAATACCACTTTTACTGTAATCAAAGGCGCTCGGGTCGTAGGCGATAGGGGTCGCCGTGCCCTCGTGCAATTCGAACAGATGCACGGGGCGTTTGAACATAAAACCGGAATGGAAGAAGCGCACTTCGAGACCACGTTTCTGGCCGTGCCAGAGCGAATGCTCGGGTCGATAATGGATCAGCTGGTAGTGGTTGTAATCAAGGTCCAGCAAGTTCTGCGGCAATTCGCCATCGTGGGCATCGTAGGACTGCACCGCCAGGTTGCGGGCTTGGCCCTTCAGCCAGGCGTAGTCGAAAGATTTGGCCGGTGCATCGGGCAGACGCAGGACGGCGGCGGATAGGTTGCGCCAGGCAGCGCTCAGGGCTAACAGGTGTAAGACGGTTCGGCGATGCATGTGCGCAGTGGGTGGCCAGCGCAAGCCTGCCCGGCTTTCCATGTTGAGCAGAGGGCAAGACTACGGCATCGCGGCTAGCAGTAACACCCTGGCGCGCCGCATCGGTTTGCATAGTGGACAGGTGTTGGTATAACCCTGACCGGCTGTCTACAACTGCCATACGCCCATCCATCCCGCCATGCCGCGCGGCGCGGCCACGCATCCACTATCAACACACTCTGAGGAATTCTGCCCAATGAACGAAGACAGCATCCGCCAGCGTGCGCAGGAACTCATCGACGGCCATGCTTCGCGTCAGCCCTTCAGGCCCTTTAGCGCTGCGGCCGCCCTGCCCTCGCTTACTGCTGCGTATGCCGTGCAACGTTGTTACATAAGGACCCTCGCAGGCCAATTGGGCACTACCATCGGCGGCTACAAAATCGGCCTGACCTCGCCGCGCATGCAGGCGATGTGCGGCATCAACAGCCCGATTGCGGGTCGCGTACTATCGACCCGTCTGCTGGCCAACGGCGCTGTGCTGCGCCGTGGTGACTACGGCCGCTTGGGCATCGAATTCGAGATTGGTGTGCGCTTGGCCCGGGATCTGCCGGCGAATGCGGCACCCTATGAATACGCGACCGTGGCGGCGGCGGTCGGCGCGATTGCGCCGGCCGTGGAAGTCATCGACGACCGCAACGCTGAGTACCAGGGGCTGGACATGGCTTCATTGATCGCTGACAACGCCTGGAATGCCGGTGTCATCCTCGGCACCTGGGCCACCACCTGGCCGGCGCTACCGGACTTGGCGGGGGTAGTCTTACGTAACGGCGAAGAGCTCGACCGCGGGTATGGCCGCGATGTGCTGGGCCACCCTTTTCACGCCTTGACCTGGCTTGCCAATCATCTCGCCGACAGCGGTGAAGGCCTGCGCGCAGGCGATGTTGTCGCCACCGGCAGTATCGTGCCGACGCGCTTTCCGGCCGGCGCGGAGAATTATCGATACACCTTGGAAGCGCTCGGTGAGCTCAGCTTTGCAATCGTCGATTGATGCAGCGGTGAACCTCGTCCCCGTCAGCGACGAAGCCGCTGCGCTGGCCAACCGCCTGCGTAAAAACGCGCGGCATCTCGCGCGCTGGGCGCGCCGCGAAGATCTCACCGCCTATCGAGTCTACGATCGCGACATTCCCGAATTCCCCTACGCCATCGACCGTTACGGCGAGTGGCTGCACGTGCAGCTGTTCGAAGGCAAACGCCCGCTCAGCGATGCGGCCATCAGCAGCCATCTGCAAAGCATCGGCAACGCGCTGGAAGTCCCCGCTGACTGTATCGCGCTCAAGCTCCGGCAACGCCAACGGGGCAGCGCCCAATATAACAAGCTGGCGGAAGACGGCCCCTCATTCACGGTGTGCGAGCGTGGCCTGTATTTCGAAGTGAATCTGCTGCGTTACCTCGACAGTGGGTTGTTTCTCGATCATCGTGAAACCCGTCGTCTGGTCGGCGCGCAAGCGGCAGACAAGCGTGTATTGAACCTCTTCGCCTATACCGGCAGCTTCACGGTGTATGCCGCTTGCGGCGGCGCCGCGTCCACCGTCACGGTTGATATGTCCCACACCTACCAGACCTGGACAGCGCGCAATCTCAGGCTCAACGCGATAACCGAGGGCGATCGACATCGGCTGGTGACCCAGGATGTGATGAGCTGGCTGGGCACGGCCACCTATGGGCGCGAACGTTATGACCTCATCGTGCTCGATCCGCCCAGCTTCTCCAATTCAAAGCGGATGCACGACAGCTTCGATATCCAGCGCGATCAGGCGCCCTTGCTGGCAGCCACGCTGCGCCTGCTGGCGCCGGGTGGTGTGCTGTATTTTTCGACTAACCGCCAGGGCTTCAAACTCGCGGGGGAGGTCGCCGCGCTGGCACACTTCGAAGACATCAGTGCGCGCACGATCCCGGAAGACTTTAAACGCAGGCTGCCCCACCGCTGCTGGCGCGTGACTCGCGATTGAGTTGCTGCGCTAGGGGCAAAGCCGCCTCCTGCGCCGCAACCCTCGATTTGCTTGCTTGCTGTGCTACCCTAATCTCTCATCCTTACTCATTGAAAATGCTGGCTATGAGTCACACCGTCCGCGCGAATGACGCCGCCGACGCCAAGCGGAACAGCGCGCGCTCCGGTCGTATCAATGCGTTCGTCGATGGCCTCGTGAGCGCCTCACCGCTGTCGGCCGCGGTCATGGTCGTGACGATGGCGATACTGCTTTCTTTGCCCGCCATCATCATTACGCCTGGCTTCATGCGTGACCATGGCCTCCAGTTTGTGCCCGATGACCGCAACGACTTTGACGCGTTTTCATCAGTTCGTGCAATGCAACTGCAAAATTACCGAGGCACTGAACCGATCATTGTGATCGTCGGTGCCTCCACGACCCGCGATGCGCTGGCCTCCGATCACCTGAGCGCCGCGCTGGCATCCAACGGTATGCGCAGCGCGCAGGTCTTTAAGCTGACGGGCAGCAATCAGAGCCTGTGGGATTCCATCGCAATGCTGGACGCCATACCGCCCGGCGCGCGCGGCGTGGCTCTCATTGGGGTTACGCCGGGCTCATTCACGGTCAATCCGGAGCGCTTACGGGCCAGCGCTTCTCAGGGTCGCCACGCCTTCCGCTCGCACACCTACGACGATGAACTGCAGCGTATGGGCATCGCGCCTGCACGGCGCTACGGAATCTATCTATTTGACAATCTTAAATTTTTTCTCGCGCGTAGCCATGCTATCGCGCGCAACATCATGCACGGCGGCGCACCCCCATACTCTGAACGTATTGTTGGTCGCGCTACCAGTGTGCCGCCCTCGCGATGGCGGGAGGTCGGCGAGTATTTGTCGACACGCTTCAGGTCCTATGACGACAACAGGCACTACGGTGAAGCAGCACTCGAACGCGCTTTGGCGCGCTTGACGACCTCGACCGGAATCATCCCAGTCGTGGTGGAAGCTCCGGTAAACCCGCGCTTTGTCACCGAGTTCAATCAGCTGGCGGTGTTTCAGCGCCACGCGGAGCGCATGCGAAATTCCGCTGCGAAGCACGGCCTGCGCGTCATTAATCTCAACGATCTTGTCGATATGCAAGCGGCGGACTTTTTCGATTGGGGTCACCTTTCCAACGAAATAATCGTGAAGCGGTGTTCCCAGGCGGTAGCCGCCGCAATCGCCGACCTGCTGAGCCAGCCTGAGTCATGACAACCGCCAACCCGCGTATAACATCGTTCGCTCACCAACTGGGAGCCATCGTCCAGGGCATCGTACTCGGCGTCCTGTTGGCGATCGCTTTGGTGCAACTCGCAGTGATGTCGAGTGCGGCCCAGGTCTTCCGCTACCAGGGATATTGAGTACGCAAGCGACGTCATGATTTCCGACGGGCACTTCTGGCTGACAATCTTTATCAGCGTTCCGCTCTACTGGCTTTTGCCCGTGCGTCTGCGCGCCGCATTTCTTGCGCTCGCTTCCTATGCGTATTTGCTGACGCTAGATACTCCAGCCGTTCTTGCCCTGACGTTCTTCACAGCGCTGTTCTATGTTCTGGCGCCGCGCACCCAAGGCCCGCAGCGCATACGGCGAATCACCAGCACACTGGTGTTCGCCGTCGTAACATATCTGGCCTATTTCAAGTATTTACCCGGTGTCGCCGCGCTGTTTGACGATGACCCGGTGCTCGCACACGCGATCATCCCGCTCGGCATCAGTTACTTCACCTTTAAGCTCATTCACTACGCTATCGAGCGCGGGCGCAACAAGTTGCCAGCGCATGGCTTCGCAGACTTCGCCTGTTACCTATTTCTTTTTCCAATCTTTACGGCCGGGCCGATCGAGCGATTTGAGCGCTTCATTGCGCAGCGCGACACCCAGGTGGATACCACGATGATCAGCGATGGTCTCACGCGTATTGCCCACGGTTTGATCAAGAAACTGGTGATAGCGAACCTTCTGCTAGTTCCCTTCTACGGCTCTGTCACGGATGTCTCGATATTAAGCGAACGTCTCGAAGAACTGCCGGTGTACAAGGTATGGGGCTTCTTTTTGCTGTCATTTTTCTACCTTTACCTCGACTTTAGCGCCTATTCCGATATCGCAATCGGCATCAGTCGCCTGTACGGCTTTCGCATCGTAGAAAATTTCAAGTGGCCAGTACTGGCGACCGATATAGGGGTGTTCTGGAAACGCTGGCACATGTCGTTATCGGGTTGGTGTCAGGCTTATGTCTACATGCCCTTCATCGGGCTGACACGGAATCCATATCTTGCGAGTTTTGCGTCATTTATTGTGATGGGGTTATGGCATACCGGCTCTCTAGGCTGGGCTATGTGGGGAGTCTGGCACGCAACCGGCGTCGTCGCGTTTGTGTCGTGGCAACACTACAAACGACGGCGAAAATGGCGCGGCCTCGCACGCCCGGGATGGCGCTGGCTGGGACTCCCCATAACACTTGCTTACGCATCAATGGCCGGTGTGTTCTCATCGGCAATGGATGCCCTGGGGCCTTACGTCGCACTTCGTATTTTTGCCAAGATGTTGGGTTTGTAAGCTATTTCAGACGCCTCGCCCTCGTAGACTAACTAATCGGGATTGACCCAAAATGACTATGAACGCTGAAAGTCTCCTGAAATTTATGGTTGATTCCCTCGACGTGGACGTGTCGGACATCGCGCTGGACAGCCCGTTATTCAGTAGCGGGGTGATCGATTCGTTTGCGCTGGTCTCACTGATGACCTTTCTCGAGTCCGAATGTCCCATGCGCGTCGCTCCGGAAGACGTCAACCTGGACAACTTTGATAGCATCGAACGCATTCTGGCGTATGTCGCACGCGCCGGCAGCAGCGAGTGACCTGCGCCGCCATGAATACTGCGACCCGCTCGATTCTGCGCAATATCGCGACCACTCACGGTACGCCAAGCTTCGTTTATTTCCCTGAGCGCGTGCACGCGACGATCGACGAGCTCACGGCTGCGTTTGGCGACCGCTTCAGCATCAGCTATGCGATCAAATGTAATCCCAACACTAAACTGCTGAAGGCACTCGGCAGCCACCTTGGACACGTTGACGCAAGTTCAATCGCTGAAGTTGAACGCGGCCTCGCCGCTGGATACCTGGCAGAAAACATCAGTTTCTCCGGCCCCGCTAAACGTCCGTTTGAGATCGAACGTGCGGTTGCGCTTGGCGTCGGCGCGCTCGTGTGCGAATCCGAAGCGCAGATAGCCATGGCTGATGCAAGTGCCCACCGGCTCGGTCTGCGCGCCAAGGTGCTGCTGCGTATCAACCCGAAAAATGTTCCGAAAAAATTCGGCCTGCACATGGCCGGACGGGCTGGACAGTTTGGGGTGGACGAAGAGGATTGTGACGCGCTGCTGGCTAAGCTCGGGCAATGGGCAAACATCGACTTCAGCGGATTCCACATATTTTCCGGCGGTAACGCCCTGGACGTCGGGGCGATCACCGAGAACTTTTCGAATTTCATCGAGCTCTTCGAACGCTTCGCCACCAACCATGATTTGAAGCCCAAAAAACTCATATTCGGCTCAGGCTTCGGTATTCCTTATTTCGATACCGACCTGGCACTCGATCTCACCCAACTCGCTGCACGTGTAAACCCGCTAATCGACGAGTTGCGACGTTCCAGCAGGCTTGGCCAGGCGCAGTGCATGCTGGAGATGGGCCGCTTCCTGACCGGTCCCCATGGTTATCTGCTGACTAGTGTGGTCGCGGCCAAGCACAGCCGCGGGACCGATATCCGTCTTTGCGACGCAGGGTTCAACAACCATCTGAGTGCCTGCGGCATGATGGGCACGGTAATTCGCAGGAACTGGAACATTCGCAATCTGCGGGAAGAAGCGCGTGGTGCTCACGAATACCTGCTGGTGGGTCCGTTGTGCGCGAGCTTCGATCAACTCGCGGCCAAGATTGAACTACCGGAAACGGTTATCGGCGACTGTTTGGCGGTAGAAGCCTCAGGTGCCTACGGGCTGACGGCGAGCCCGACTCGTTTTATCAGCCATCCTGAACCGCGCGAATATCTGGTTTTTGCTGGCGAAGATTATCGACTCGAAGACGCAACCGAATCCGAACTAAATCATCCCGAGGCGGCGCGCCATTTACCGCCAGCGGGGCTCTCGCCGTGAGCGAAGCGGCGGCCGGCATCATCGTGCTCGGTTTTCCGCGAAGCGGCACGACATTGATGCGTCGGATCCTCGGCGCTCATCCCAATATTGCGTGTCCGCCGGAAACGAATCTCCTCAGCGCAGCAAGCCGCTTTCTCGATGAGCACCAGTTCGCGGGGGGTTTGGCAGTCGGTGTTGTGCCTGGGCTCGAATTCTCCGGCTATCGGGAAGCGCAGGTCCTGCAGCGAACGCGCGATTTTGTGCTGGGGTTTTTCAATGAGATCGCGGCCAAAAACGGCAAAAAACGTTGGGCAGAAAAAACGGCGGTCGATATATTCCATATCGATGCAATCGAGCGTTTGTTCGGTGATTCCTGCCAGTATGTGTGCATGGTGCGGCATCCG
Source organism: Pseudomonadota bacterium (assembly GCA_031418675.1). Taxonomy (GTDB): domain Bacteria; phylum Pseudomonadota; class Gammaproteobacteria; genus JADJYF01. The sequence goes on along the minus strand of JANOXY010000740.1, from coordinate 3,182 downwards.
CTCGATGTTGTGTGCTCCGTCAAGGAGTTGAGCGACAAGATGGAGATGTATCTCCCGGAGCTCCATGCTTATGTCGCTCGTTACCTTTCACCAATCGAAGCGATTGCGCGCGCCTGGGTAGATACGAACGCACGACTTCAACAATTTTCAGCACGCCATCCCGAGCGCTGCCATCTCGTTCGATACGAATCTCTGACCGCCGATCCGGCTGCTGAAATCGACCGCCTGTTCACGTTTCTCGGCGAGGAAATTGACGCACGCACCCTGCTCGACTCCGCATTTTCCCATGCGGAGGGTGTGGGTCTGGGGGACTGGAAAACCTATGAAACCAAGACTGTGTCGCGGGAAAGTGTCGGGCGCCACGCGGGACTTGATGACACCATCGTCAATCGCCTGGCAGGAATTCTGAACCCGCTGATGGTCGAATTCGGATATGACGCGATCGCCGGCAAAAAAATCGCGTCGCGAGCGCAAGCACAGCGCCAATACGAACTGAGTCGCATGGTTGCCGCCCTGTCCAAAAACACTCCCCCCCGGTAGGCAAAATATGCTTGACCTTTGGTCCCGATTCGAAGCGATTGCTCAAGCAATTCCCGACCATCCGGCATTTCTATGTGAGGACGTTGTTACGACCTTCGGACAGTGGTATCGACGCACAAACGACTTTCGACAGGCTTACCAGCGTCTGGGTGTCGCGAAGGCAGATCGGGTGTTGTTGTGGATACGCAATTGTCCCGACATCGCCGCTGCCCTGACGGCGGTGTGGGCCGAGGGCGCCATAGGCGTACTACTCGATGCATCCGCGCCTGCTGCACACCTTGACCACGCCATAAACAAGACCTCGCCGCGCGCCATCGTGACGGTGGACAACGAAGCGCTGCCTGGCGACGAGGCCCGTCATCTCCCGCGAATTTTAGCCAGCGGTCTCCCGACGGCCACGAGCGTAGGACCTGCAGCCGCCCTTTTACCGACGGATTTCGCCACCATCGTGTTTACGTCCGGTTCGACAGGTCGGCCAAAGGGTGTCGTGCAGAGCCACGGAAATCTTATTCGCGGCTGCTCGGCGGTGGCGAGCTACGCCGGCATAACCGCCGCCGATCGACTCCTGTGTCCGGTGCCATGGTCGTTCGACTACGGCTACGGCCAACTCCTGGCAACCATCATTTTTGGAGTAAGTCATGTTATGCCGCGGCCGGTCAATCCGAGTGGGATTTGCGCAGCAATTGAACGACATAAGCCGACCGTAATCGGTGGCCTCCCGGCGCTATATAGTTATCTGGTGAGCGGCATGTCGCCCATCGAAAAGACGGATCTGTCGTCCGTGCGCATGATCATGAACACCGGTGGCGGAATACCGTCGATCGTTTTGGCGCGGCTGCTCGAGTTGTTCAGCCATAGCGAAGTGCTGCTCAATTACGGCCTTACGGAAACCTACCGGTCGTGTTTCATTCCCCCGAAATTGGTCCGCGAGCGCAAGAGCGCGATCGGCATCCCTATCCCAGGTGTTGATATCGTGATTGTCGATGAATTTAATCGCGTTCTTCCTGCCGGTGAGGAAGGGGAAATCGTTCATCGCGGCGACTACATTTGCCACGGCTATTGGAATGACCCCGAGGCCACCGCCCGCGCGATCCGCCCTGACCCCTTATCGCCACCCGGCACGCCGGACCCAGGGCGGGCTCTTTATACCGGCGATTATGGTTATCGAGACGCCGACGGATTTGTTTATTTCCTTGGCCGACGTGATCATCAGCTCAAGTCCATGGGCGTGAGAGTGAGCCCCAAGGAAGTCGAGGACCTGCTCCACGAATCGGGGCTGCTGTTGGAGGTCGCCGTATTTGGTATCCCCCACGATGTAATGGGGCACGAGATATGGGCAGCTGTTGTTCCACAGCAAGCCGGTGCCGACATTCAGCGCAGTGTGCAGCAATACGCACGTGGCGTGATGTCGCAATACATGCAACCGCGCCGCTTCTTGGTACAGGACCGTTTACCCCGAACCACCACTGGCAAGGTCGACTACCCGGCCTTAAAGCAGCTCGCCGCAGCGGCGCCGGCACCTAAGCTAGTGTGATTTACAGCAGTCGCGCGACCGCTATCTGCTGCGCTCGCCAAGGGAGCTGCAAAGCCTTCGCCTGGCGCTGATAGGCGCGTCCCTCAACGGCGGCTTTCGCGTATGCGGAGCTTCCATGCGCTCCGCGCGCTGACACTACGCTCCGCAGGTGGGCACCAGCAGGGTTTGCCCTTCCCGTAGCGCGTAACGCGGCGCTGACAGGCGATTTGCGTTGGCCAAACCCTTTAGGTTATTGCAGCCATGTTTGCGCGCGATGGTGATCAAGGTTTCACCTTTGGCAACTTTGTGCGTGCGTTTGACGTTTACTGCGGACTTGGCCGGCGCTACCGCGCGGGCGATCTGTGCCGCACCCACGCGACTGGCGACCATAGTACGCACGCCGATGCGCGGCGCGACACCGGGAATTTTTGCGTCCTGCATCGCCTGCACGCGCGCCACCATCTCCGGCGCCGTGCAGCGGCGCTGAAAAGCAGCAGCGGCCACCGCTGGCGCCTCGAGGTGCGTGCCGGCCGCCAAACGTGTATTAGCCTCCCAGCGCGGATTGAGATTACGCAGGGTGCGAAACCAGCCGCGCTCGGTGCCGTCTTGCCCAAGACAGATACTCACTTCGTTCAAGGACATTGCAGCGGCGAGCACGATCTCGCCGGGTCGCGGGTCGACTTGTGCGAAGCGCAGCCCGTAGTCCTCAGGGTGCAAAAACAACCACGCCGCCGCCAGCACCATCGGTACGTACTCGCGGGTCTCCGGCGACAGCGCCTGGAACACCCGCGGATCCCAGAAGTGTCGCGCACCGCTCTGGGACAACTGAGCCATGCGCGATTCGCCGCCGTTGTAGGCGCCCAGCACAAGTTCCAGATCATTGTTCAAACGTTTCAATTGGTCGTTCAGATAGGCGGCATTTGCGGCCGTAGACGCGGTCGCGTCAAAACGCTGATCAAAGCCGTTGTCTATGCCCAGGCCATAACGGTGGCCGGTGGCTGGCATGAACTGCAATAGGCCCGATGCACCGCTGGTCGACACCGCGTGGACCTTGCCGCCCGATTCTTTGGCCAGAATGCCAAACAGGAGTGCCTCAGGCAGGCCATTCTTGGCGTAGGTCGGCCACATC